>JACRLM010000034.1 GCA_016235255.1 Nitrospinota bacterium
CCAGGTTGAGGAAAGTGAGCGGTTATAAACACCTGCCAGAACTGCGTGAGATCATGAAACGGGCTCTGGCGGGGAAGATAATGGTGAAAGCGGCGTGACGGTCATGCCGGGAGTTTCAACTAAAAAAGGGATTGACTCCCCATCAACACTACGATATGAGATTCCTGAGCCACATGCTGTTAGTATAAAAGAGACTTTGATGTCACCAATATCAACCACTTCCTCTTTTCCCTCTGCGCCAGTTTTTGCGATAGCAACTGCAACAAAGGAAACGGCCACCAAGAGCAAAAATAAAATACAGATACTCAGCACATTGCTTCTGCGCATAATGCTACCCTCCAGAGTTTATCTAGGCAACTTCATGTTCAAGTGAGGCGCCAACGGCCTCTATAAACTCCTTGATTATTTCCAACCACCAAAGTTTGTCTGATGTGGATTGGAGACTCCCAAGTATAATTTTCAGCCACTCAAGCGCCCGATGCTTTTCGCCTTTTTCCCGCGCAAGCTCATATCCTTTCTTTTTCATCTCTAGTTGCGCATCCGTAAGCCCGGCTTCTTTAAGGTTCTTTTCGGGCACATCATTAACGCTATTGATTGCTAGGGTGAAAATACTTTTATTTTCAATCTCATCCCATGCATCCTGGACAGCACTCCGCATTTCAGGGATGATCAAGTCGTCCTTCTTCGCTATGATTAAAGATAGAAACTCACGTGCATTTTGAAGGATTATTTTTAGTGATTCGCCGGGCGACTCCATACTAACAAATCCTTTCTATATGTTTTAGAAATACATATTATCGCCAAATCTACCCCCCCCCCGAAAAAGTCAACTATTTTTTATTGCTTGTGGCGAAACGGTATTGTCATTTTCTTGGCCTGGGAGCGCGGGCATCTTGCCCGCAGGTGATTCATCGAAACTCGATGTTTCGATGAATCACCAAAAACACGTTATTGTAAAAACCAACTTTTGCCTTAAACTTTCCTCTTCTTCCTTCCGAACGCCGCTATCGAAACGGCGTTCGGAAGATGCGGGCAAGATGCCCGCGCTCCCGGGGGAACCACTCCGCTCTTGCTCTTCGACATCCGCTTGGGTATATTCGCTGATATGCTTTTAGATATCACACCCGAAGAGGAAAAGAAGTTCGCCATCGGTGCCTTCGCCAGATGGGCAAGCTTCATCGCAAGATTCATAAGTTTCCCGCTGGTGGACATATTTTACAAAATCATAAACCGCTCCCGCGCAATCGGCGTCGAGAACATCCCCAAAGACGGCGGGGTGATATTCGCTTCCAACCATGTGTCCGGGGTGGACACAACGCTTATCCCTGCTTTCGCGGCGAGCAGGGTGCGGCCTGTCCCGTTTGTTGTGGCGGCCAAAGAGGAGCTTTTCAGGATACCTGTGGTGGCGCAGTTGATAAGGGCGTGGGGGGCGTTCCCGGTGAAACGCAGGCAGCGGGACACGGAGTCCATGAAGCGTATCGCATTTTGCGCCAGACATTATCAGCTGATGCTTTTCCCCGAAGGGACACGGTCGAAAACCGGCGAACTTCTGGAAGGGCGCCCCGCCGTCGGCTGGGTGGTATATAACTCCCGCCCGAAGGTGATACCAACGCTTGTGATCAATACGGACAAGTTTTTCTGGCCCGGCCGGCCCCGGCCTTGGTTTGGCGTGCCATACACGGTGGTGTTCGGAGAACCCGTGGACATGGACAGGTTCTACGAAATGCCGGAGAGCAAAGAGACCTCCCGGCTCATCGCCGGGGAGATCATGAAAGCGATCGCCGCGTTGCGGGAAAAGCACAAAGACCTTTATGTGGGGCCGCTTCTGCTGCCGGACGGCTCCATCGCCCCGGCTCAAATCGGGACTGGCCGCTGATGCTCACCCATGAGAACGCCGCGCGCGAAATGGGCCACGCGGTAATCGCGGGAGTGGACGAGGCGGGGCGCGGCCCGCTGGCAGGCCCGGTGGCGGCGGCGGCGGTGATATTCCCGGACGGCGTCAAAATGGACGGGCTCACCGATTCAAAAAAACTCACCCGCGAAAAACGGGAAAAGTTTTTCGATCTGATTTTCGAAAAGGCGGTGGCGGTGGGATTTCATCTTGTGGGACCGGATGTGATCGACAGCATAAACATCCTGCAGGCCACAAAGCTTGCCATGGCCGATGCTGTGCGAAAACTCTCAAGCCGCCCCGATTATGTTCTTATAGACGGCAACCAGACAATCCCCTGGGACGGGCCGCAGAAGACCATCGTCAAAGGTGATTCGCTTTCGCTGTCCATCGCCGCCGCTTCTGTGATCGCAAAGGTTACGCGGGACAAGGTGATGGGAGAATACGCCGCCATGTATCCTGAATACGGTTTTGAAAAGCACAAAGGCTATGGCGTGGCGGAGCATCTGGACGCGATAAAAAAATACGGCCCATCGCCAATTCACCGCAGGACATTCCGTGGTGTGAAAGAGTTTTGCGATATCGGCGGCGAACCTGCCGGCGCCTTGCCCCAACTGGAGCTTCCCGGGCAATAGCCATGAGCTTTTGGCGAAGCTGGCTGCGCAAAGCCAGGGACTGGATCGCAAAACTCAAGGCGGACAAAAGCGGCGGCCCGAAACATCTGAAACTCGGCAAGCTGGGCGAAGACCTGGCGGTGAACGCTCTCAAGGAACGCGGCTACCGCATCGCCGAACGCAACTTCATAATCAACCGGCACGAGATAGACATAATCGCCGTGGACGGGGAGTTCCTCGTGTTCGTGGAGGTGAAGACCCGTTCGGACAAATCCTATGGCCCCCCCATGGCGGCGATAACGCCAAAAGTTGTGGCGCGGCTGAAAAAAGCGGCGCAGATGTACACGATGAAGAAGAAGCTGACAAACGCTTACGTAAGGTTCGACGTGGTGACGGTGGACTACGCGGATGGTGATCCGAAGGTGGAGATTGTCAGGAACGCGTTTTAAATAACGCGCTCCTGCTTGTCTCTGTTTACACCAACTCTTTCTTCGGCCTCACGATATGCGTCTGCAGCCTGATCTCCGCTGGCGTCGCGCCGAGGGCCAAGGCCACCAACTGGGGTATGTGCAAGACCGGCATCCGGAGCTTCTCGTCCATCCGCCCTTCTATCTCCGGCTGGTATGCGTCCATGTTCAAATGGCATAGCGGGCAGGGGGTCACCATCAGGTCCGCCCCGGCCTTTTTAGCCCCGGTGAGCGCGTTGGCGGAAAGCTGGAGCGAGTCGCTCTTGTTCATCATCAATATGGGAAACCCGCAGCATTTGAGCCGTTCGTCGTAACGCACGGGGGTGGCGCCAAGGGCCGTGATGATTTTTTCCAGCTCGTCCGGATCGTCCGGATTGGCCAGGTCGGAATACTCGTGGGGCCGCATGGCGTAGCATCCGTAAAACGCCGCCACCTTCATCCCGGTCAAAGGTTTCACGATCTTCGACTTGAGCTTCTCCAGCCCGTATTCTTCCAGCAGCACTTCGTAGAAATGCCGTATCTTCACCGTCCCCTTGTATTCCCGCCCGGTCTCTTCCTTGAGTACCTTGTTGACCTCGGCCATGTGCGCCGGATTGTTGGCCAGGTTGATCTGGCATTTGCGGTGCACCCCCTGGCAGGTGGTGCATATGTTCATTATCGGCAGCCCCATCTGCTCGGCCAGCGAATATGTCCGCGCGTTCAGCGCGTCGGCCACGAAATGGTTGTCCTCGCTGATCACTCCCGCGCCGCAGCAGGCCGCGTCCGTCATCTCCACAAGGTCTATGCCAAGCCGCGAACAGGCGGCGTATGTTCCGGCCAGAAGTTCCCTGCCCGCCCCCTTGGCGACGCATCCGGTGTATAGCGCGTATTTCATTCTTTGCGTAACTCCTCGAACCGGGAGAATATCTTGCGGACCTCCTCCACCTTCTCGATGGAATGGGGGATGACCGGAGGATTTTTCCGGCGGATGAACATCCTGATACCCACCGGCAAAAGGTCCAAAAGCGCCGGGATGTTGAAAAAGCCGACGGACCGCACCGGCACGTAATTCTCGTCCAGAAGGCCGCGTTTGCCCACAGTCTCCCGGAAACCGAGAACGTGGCGCGCGCCGTTGTTATCGTGCACGCCGGCGGCCATGGCCGCCTCGCGGATTTCCTCGATGCGCCCCAAGGGCTTGGCCTCCGTGGGGCAACGGGTGGAGCATTCGCCGCAATGGGTGCAGTTCCACACCCCGTTGGCCTCGCTTATTTCCTCCAGCCGCTCGACCCGCTTGGCGTCGCGCGTGTCGTGGATGAACCGTTGCGCCTTGGCCAGCGCGGCGGGGCCCACGAATTTTTTGTTCACCTCCAATGCGTTGCAGTCCGACCAGCAGGCGGCGCACATGATGCACGTGGTGGAGTTGTCTATCTTCAAATACTGCTCCGGGGTCTGCAGCCTTTCTTTTTCCGGATTGTCCGCGCTGTCGGGCATAAGCCACGGCTTGACCTTTCGGATGGAGGCCCAGAAGGGCTCCAGGTCCACGGCCAGGTCCCGTATTATGTTGGCGTTTCCCAGCGGATCGATCTGGATCACCCCGTCCTTCACCAGGGGGGAGGCCTGGGTCTTGCACGCCAGCAGCGAATGGCCGTTCACCCTCATCGCGCACGAGCCGCAAATGGCCGAGCCGCAGGACATGCGGAAAGTAAGGGTGGCGTCCTGCTCCCACTTTATCTTGTTAAGGCAGTTTAAAAGCGTTATCCCGGGCTCCAGCGCAAGCTGATAGTCCTGATAGCGCCCCGTGGCGTCCCTTTCCGGGTCGAACCTGAATATCCTGAAGGTTACCGTGGACATCCTTTAATATTTCCTTTCCTCGGGCTTAAACCTGGTGATCTTCACAGGTTTATAGCGAAGCTCGTATCCGCCTTCCTTGTTCTTGAAGGCCATGGTGTGGGCCAGGAAGTTTTCGTCGTCCCGGGTGGGAAAGTCCGTCCGGGCGTGGGCGCCGCGGCTTTCCTTGCGGGCAAGCGCGCCGGCCACTATAAGCTCGGAATATTCGAGCATGTGCGAAAGCTCCAGGGCCTCGATGAGGTTGGTGTTGAAGTTTTCGCGCTTGTCGTCCACCCGCACATCCTTGAACCTGGCCTGCAGTTCCTTGATCTTGCCGTTGGCCTTTTCCATCTCCTCGCCGATCCGGTACACTCCCACCTGGTTTGTCATGGTGGTCTTGAGCTCTTCGCGGATGGTGTTCATGTCCTCCCTGGCGGAGGTGTGCAGCAATTCATGCACGTCCCGCCGGGCCGCGTCCAGCTCCCGCTTTTCGTTGACCGGCGACCACGGTGTGTCGTGCGTCGCCTGCAGCATCTTCTTGCCCGCCCGCCTGCCGAACACCAAGGCGTCCAGCAGCGAGTTGGTCCCAAGCCTGTTCGCCCCGTGCACCGATATGCAGGAGCATTCCCCGGCGGCGAAGAATCCCCGGACGTGGTTCCCCTTCTCGTCCATGTACACCTGGCAGTCGTTGTCCGCCGGGATGCCGCCCATGGAATAGTGCGCCGTGGGCTGGATCGGCACCGGATCGGTGAGCGCGTCCACCCCGATAAAGTCCTTCGCAAGATGGTATATCTGCGGCAGCCGCTCCAGTATCTTTTCCCTGCCAAGGTGGCGAAGGTCGAGCAGCACGTAATCTTTCTTCGGCCCGGTCCCGCGCCCTTCGTTTATCTCGGTCTGCTCGGAGCGGGAAACGATGTCCCTTGGCCCCAGTTCCATTTTCTTCGGGGCGTACTTGGACATGAACCGCTCGCCATCGGCGTTGAGCAGATATCCCCCCTCGCCCCGGGCCGCTTCGGAAAGCAATATGCCGTGCTGGTAAAGCCCGGTGGGGTGGTATTGCACGAACTCCATGTCCATCAGCGGTATCCCCGCGCGGTACGCCGCCGTGATCCCGTCCCCGGTGTTCGCGTATGCGTTGGAGGTTATCTTGAACGCCCGGCCGTATCCGCCGGTGGCGAACAGCACGGTGCGGGCGTGGAATACTTCCATCCGCCCGGTCTTTATGTCCATCGCCACAACGCCGCGGCACACTCCGTCCTCCACGATCAGCCGGAGCATGTACCACTCTGAATATATATGCAGCTTGCCGCCGTTCTTCATGGACTGCTCGAACAGCGTGTGCAGCAACGCGTGCCCTGTCCTGTCCGCCGCGTAACATGCGCGCGGGAACGAATGGCCGCCGAAGGCGCGCTGGGCTATCTTATTCTCGTCCGTGCGGGAGAAGGGACAGCCGAATTTTTCCATCTCAAATATGGCGTGGGGCGCGTCCGAACACATGATCTCCACCGCGTCCTGGTCGCCAAGGTAATCGCCCCCCTTCACAGTGTCGAACGTGTGGGCCTCGACGGAGTCTTCCTTGTCCACGTTGGACAAAGCGGCGGCCACGCCTCCCTGCGCCGCGCCTGAATGGCTGCGGGAGGGGTAAACTTTCGTCATTACGGCCACGTCCAGGGAGCCAACAAGCTCCAATGCGGCGCGAAGCCCGGCCAGCCCGGAACCAACTATCAATACGTCGTGTGAGAACATATCCACCTGCCTAAATCGCCGGAACAGCGCCCCGGCGGGTTCTACCCTCTAACGCAAGCGTCCATTATACAAATACCAACACCGCTTGCCAGAAAAAACATGCGGGGGGAACGAGGAAACCGTTCTTTTCTTTTGGGAAAAAGAAAAGAACCAAAAGAAAACCGTGTGCGCCGTCTTGCGGGGGATTTCATCCCCCCAAGCGGCGCAAATGAGTTTCTTTTTGCTTCTTTTTCTTTCCAAAGAAAATGAAGGTATCCTAATTCCTCATATGTATTCCTGTCATGCGGTCTTGTATTTTGCCTGGCCGATTTCGTAGAGGTCGGCTCCGGTGACGTCGTTTATGACCATCACCTGGAAATCCTCGACGACCAAGCGGCGGACCGCTTCCGGCCCCAGGTCCTCGTAGGCCACAAGTTCCACGCTTTTTATGGAGCGGGCGATGAGCGCCGCGGCTCCGCCGATGGCCGCGAAATATACCGCCTTGTGTTTGACCATGGCGTCCACCACGTCCTTTGCCCGTTTCCCCTTGCCGATCATCCCCTTCATGCCGATTTCCATCAGGCGCGGGGCGTATGCGTCCATCCGGTAGCTTGTGGTGGGCCCGGCGGAGCCGATCACGGCGCCAGGTTTGGCCGGCGACGGGCCGACGTAATAGATCACCGCCCCCTGCATATCGAAGGGGAGCGGTTTACCGGCGTCGAGCAGGTCCACAAGCCTTTTATGGGCCGCGTCCCGGGCGGTGTACACCACCCCTGAAATGCTCACCATGTCCCCCGCTCGCAACCCGGAGACCGACTCGCCGGTGAGCGGTGTTGTCAGCTTCTTCATATCCTCGCTCATAACGTCACCTCCTTGTGGCGGCTGGCGTGGCAGCAGATATTGACCGCCAGCGGCAGGCTGGCGATATGGCACGGATGTTTTTCAAGGTGCACCGCCATGGCGTACACCAGCCCGCCGAGCCCCTGAGGGCCCATGCCAAGGTTGTTTATCCGTGTCAAAAGCTCTTTTTCCATCTCGGCCAGCTCCGGGTCGGGATTCACCGCGCCGATTTTCCGGAGCAACGCTTTCTTTGCGAGAATGGCGGCCTTTTCCGGCGTGCCCCCGATGCAGGCGCCCACGATCACCGGCGGGCAGGGGTTGGACCCGGCCTCCTGGCATCGCTGGACGATATAGTCCATCACAGCTTTTTTGCCCCCGGACGGGGTGAGCATCATCACCCGGGACATGTTTTCGGACCCGCCCCCCTTTGGGGCCACGGTGAGCTTTAATTTGTCCCCTTCAACTATATCCGTGATGATCACTGCCGGAGTGTTGTCCTTCGTGTTCGCCCTTGTGAAAGGATCGCAGATGGACTTTCGCAGGAAACCCTGTTCATACCCCTTGCGGACCCCGGCGTTCACCGCTTCGGTGAAAGATCCGCCGTCAATATGCACATCCTGCCCGATCTCCGCGAAAATCACGGTGAATCCCGTGTCTTGGCACATGGGGACCTTTTCGGTCCTGGCGATATCGGCGTTGGTGAGCAACGCCTTGAATACCGCCTTGCCGACTGGTGATGCCTCTTTTTCAAGACCTGCCTTGAACGCCGCCACCACGTCACTCCCCAGGTCTGTGTTGGCGTCCATGCACATCCTGGCCACCGCCTCGGTTATGTCCTTGCAATCAATCTGTCTCATCATCATTCCTTATCACTAGTGTCCCAACGTTAACGACATGACTGATTGTAACAGGTTGAGAGAACGAAGGTTTATCATGATTTGCTCTGGTCTCGATTTCAGTTCGGCGCGTAGCATGACGGGTATCTCCAACACGATTGTGAGGCTCGCCGA
>JACRLM010000035.1 GCA_016235255.1 Nitrospinota bacterium
CTATGATTAAAACCTTTGGAGCCCCTCAGTCCTTCTGCTTCTGCGTCCGCAAGGTGACAGGTTTCGGCCGCGCGACGCAACGCGTCGCGTCGGTCGCAAACCACCTTGCGGCGCGCCAGATCACACATCGCGGCCCATCATCCAATTCAGCCAGCCTCATCGCATGATTCGAGGATTGGACTCATTTCGGTTTTTCGCCTTCCTGGCTGTGTTCTTGTTCCACGCCGGCTACCTGGAGTGCGGCTATCTGGGCGTGCAGGCTTTCTTCGTTCTGTCCGGCTTTCTCCTCACCCCCATCCTCCTCGACATGAAGGCCTCCCTGGACCGAGGTCAGTATTTCCGGAACTTCTACGGCAGGCGCGTTCTGCGCATCTTCCCGTTGTATTACGCCTGCCTGGTTGCGGCGGCCCTGGTCCTGCTGTCGGCCTGGCAGCTCCCCGCGCTGCGCCAGACGCCGGGCGTGGCCAGCAGCCTGGCCGAGTTGCCCTACTTGTTCACCTACACCAGCGACTTCTACCAGGCCGCGCACTCCGGCCTGAGACACACGTCCCCGCTCTTCACCCACTTCTGGTCGCTGGCCGTGGAGGAGCAGTTCTACCTGGTCTGGCCCTTTTTCCTCTGGCTGGTGCCGGCAAGGCGGCTGCCGTACTGGGGGGGGGGGGGGGGGGGGGGGGGGGGTAGATTGCGGGCAGTCCGCCATCCACGCGGCGAAAGGGGCAATAATAATACCAAGGGGAATAATTATCATGCTGACAAAAAGACACGGACTTTGGGGGACATTGCTTGGCGCAATTGCATTGGTCGCCGCATGCGGGGGCGGAGGTGGCGGATCGTCATCATCGTCCACCAGCGGATCAACGTCCACTTCAAGCGGCGCGTCAGGCTCCAGTTCCGTTTATTTAAAGTGCGATTGCATTGAGTTGACTGGAATTGGAGAAACCTTGACCTTCACCACATCAAATGACAAGTTGATTATCACAGGTTCCAATCCCACTAGCGTCGTCCATCAAACAACCGGCGGGGTCAACGAGACATTGAATGTACCAGAGGGGGAAAGCGTTAGCACAATGGCTACTGGGGGTATGTACGTAAATTTCTTTAGAGGCGCGAAAGGTGTGGGAGAGGCGGATTACTTTATAATTATGAGTGATGGTGATATGTCACTATCCGCTAATATCTACCAGCTTTACTCATATTCAACAAACACGACATGGCCGTCTGAACGGGTATTTGTTGACTTTGGACGAGATGTCGTTTCCATGGATATGCAGAGCGGAGAGTTTGTTTTCTATCATAATACTCAAAACGGTCAAATCCAAACAGGGGGTGGTTATTCGCTAGCGGTCAATGAAGGCGCAAGCTCGCTGAGCAGTTACTCGGATTCATTCACTCAATTGGTGAGGACCGGCAATAATACGTTTGTGGTCGTTCAAACCGGGTCGGTGAGCAACACAAGCGATATATACCCATAATGGAGCGGGGCATCTTGCCCGCAAATCATCATTGCGCCTTCGATGGGCGCAATGATGATAAGAATTAAACACAAACCGTCTCACAAAGCGGTGGTTATCTCCACATTCTTTTCCCCGTTAGCGGAGCCTTCGAGGCTCCATTAACGTGATGCGGGCGGGACGCCCGCGCTCCTGGGGGAAGATGCGCTGCTCCATGGCCAGTCTTGCGGTTGCGCCACAAGACCGGCTTTCACCGGGTTGTTTTCGATATATTCCCGCGCCATGAAAAAGTGCCGCTCGTTCCGGATGGCTCTGTCGAAATACTCCGGTTGCCAGAATTTGCCGTCCAGCCCTAGCGTTTTTTTCGCTTCCTTGGCTGTAAATGATTTCCAGCTTTGTAATATCGAGGATATGGCGTGTCCGCCGCATGGGGAAAAAAGGGCGTGAACATGGTTTGGCATAACGGCCCACGCATGCAACATATACCTTTCGCCGTCAAATTTCGCCAAAGCCCGCGCCACCATACCGGCGATACGACCGTCAGCCAGCCATCGTACGCCTGGGCCATTATCCAGATAATCCTCCACCCGGTTTCGGAATTCTTCGTTTCTTTTCAGTTCCGGTTCATTGGCCAGTTCGCCCTTCCATTTCAACAGAAGTTCTTTTGGCAGCGAACCATAAAGCCTGAATGATACGGTTTGCGTGATTTCCCCGCCCTCGAAATGGGGCAAATAACCGCGATCATGCCAATAGATTTTCAGGGGATTATTTTCCATGCCGGAAATTTAACACGCGCTTCCGCTAAAATAAATATCTTCTCCCCTTGGAGCGCGGGCATCTTGCCCGCACCGCCTTTTCGCCGGTTCGACGCCGGCGTAAAGGCGGTAATAAGCAGTTACGCAAAAACCGGCTTGTTTATAGTGGCGTTTCTCTATTTGCGTTTTATACGGCGCGTTGAGCGCCGTATAAAACGATGCGGGCAAGATGCCCGCGCTCCTTAGTCAATCCCCACCACAATCTTGATGAAATAGGGTGGAAATTGTTGTAGTATATGGCCGTATTTTTATATTGGGGATCAGTTTTACTTTTCGAACGCCAATGGGGGTTATCATGAGCGGAATCATAGCGGTGACGGGCAGGCAGATAATAGATTCACGCGGTAACCCCACCGTCGAGGTGGACGTGATTTTGGAATCGGGCGCCATGGGCCGGGCCGCCGTCCCTTCCGGCGCCTCCACGGGAACCCGCGAGGCGCTTGAGCTTCGCGACGGGGACAAAAAGCGCTTCTCCGGCAAAGGCGTCCTTAAGGCCGTCGCCAACGTGAACAATAAAATCGCCCCCAAGATACTGGGGCTGGACGCCACCGACCAGGCGAACATAGACGGCCTGATGATCGCGCTGGACGGCACGGAGAGCAAGAAAAACCTGGGGGCCAACGCGATGCTCGGCGTTTCCATGGCTGTGGCGAAAGCCGCCGCGGAGGACGCTGGCCTGCCGCTTTTCCGCTATATCGGCGGGGCCAACGCCAAGGAACTGCCGTTGCCGATGATGAACATAATGAACGGCGGCGCCCACGCGGACAACAATGTGGACTTCCAGGAGTTCATGATAATGCCGGCCGGGGCCAAATGTTTATCCGACGCTTTGAGGATGGGGGCCGAAATATTCCACACGCTTAAAAGCATCCTCAAGAAAAAAGGATACGCCACATCAGTCGGCGACGAGGGTGGTTTCGCCCCGAACTTGAAGAGCAACATCGAGGCGGTGGAAGTGATACTCGAAGCGATTTCCGCCGCCGGATACAAGCCGGGCAAGGACGTTATGCTGGCGCTGGACGCCGCCGCGTCGGAATTTTACGAGAACGGCAAATACGTGATGGAGGCGGAGGCAAAGCCCAACAAGACCACGGACGACATGATCCGCTTCTACGAGGACATGGTGCGGCAGTACCCGGTGATCTCCATAGAGGACGGGCTGGCCGAGCAGGACTGGGCTGGATGGAAGAAGCTGACGGACGCGCTTGGGAGCAAGGTACAGCTTGTGGGGGACGACATATTCGTCACCAATACAAAAATATTCGCAAAAGGTATCGAAAAGGGGATCGCCAACTCCATATTGATAAAGGTGAACCAGATCGGCACGCTGACGGAGACCATGGACGCCATAGAGATGGCCAAGCGGGCGGGGTACACCGCCGTGATAAGCCACCGTTCCGGCGAGACGGAGGACTCCACCATAGCCGACATCGCCGTGGCGGCCAACACCGGCCAGATAAAAACCGGTTCCATGAGCCGGACCGACAGGATCGCCAAGTATAACCAGCTCCTGCGGATTGAGGAAATGCTGGGGGACGCCGCCGCTTTCCGGGGGCGATCTGTTTTCACCTCCATCAAGGGATGATTAGTGGCGCTCAAAGTGGAATTTGACGGGCGGGCGAAAAGGCTTCTGGCGTTTTCGGCGGTTTTCTTCGTGCTTGTGACGGTGGCGGCGTGGAACAAGGAAAACGGATTCGCGGACATACAGCGGCTGTCCACGGCGATAAATGAACTGGACACCCGGATAGCGGACTTAAGGCTGGAGAACGAGCGCCACGCCAACGAACTTCGGTTCATCAACACAAGCGACATATATGTTGAAAAGATCGCCAGGGAGAGCCTGGGCCTGGTGAAACCGGGCGAAGTGGTATATGAATTTGTGGACGCGGCCAGCATCGGCGGCGTTCAGGACCATCCATCCCTGGCACAGCCGGAAAAGCCTTCCGCCCAATAGCGCCGCGCGCGTTTTGCGCCTAATTGTCCCCGGTGGCGGACTTGATCTCCTGCTCCCCTTTTCCATAAGCCATGTACGCCACCCCGCCGAGCGCTACGGCCAACACCATCGAAATGATGTGGAACACCACCGCCAGCTCCACCCCCTTGGCCGAACCAAACAGGGACAATATCTCGCCAAACCCGATCTCCCCCACCCCGAGGCCTCCCGGGGCCAGCGGTATGGCGTTGATCAAAATGCAAAGCGGCAGGGCGAACATATAGTGGCCAGGTGAAAGTTCGTTGATGTCCAGCGCCTGGGCGATGATATACAGGGCCGTGTACATCATAAACTGCGAAACGATGGACAGGCCCAGGGCCGCCAGCGAATACAGCGGCCTGTCCCGGAAACCGTGGATGGAATTGTATATCTTCACCACCTTGTCGTGAAAAGGCATTTTTGTGAGGATGAAAACGTTCAGCCGCGTCTTGCGCAGCCGCTTGCTCATCACCACCGCCCCGGCGATGTTGTACGCGGCGAAAAAGACCAGGACAAACAGCACAAGACCCTTCATGGCGGGGGTCCACCACGGCGGAACGGAGGGCAGCGTGGCAACGTACGCATACGCCCCCAGCCCGGCGAGCGCCGCAACGAAGATCACAGTATAAAGCCCCAGAAGCCTGTCGAATATTACGGTGGTCACAAGGGCGGCCTTCTGCTGCTGTCCCTTGGCCAGATAGTACGCCTTTACTATGTCCCCCCCCACCGCGCCGGGAAACACGATGTTGAAGAACGCCCCGATCAACGTGAGGTTGAGCGCCGGCCAGAGGCCCACGTGGATGTCCTGCGCCTTGATCAAAAGCCGCCACCTCTCCACGGAGATGAGCATCCCGATGAGCAAAAGCGCCGTGGCCGAAACGATGGCCCCCGGATGGGTGGCGGCCTCCCCTATCGAGGCCAGATTAAGCCTGCCGCTTGAGTACAGGAACCAGAATATGGCCGCTATTATCAGCAGCCTGGCGGCGTCCAGCAGCTTTTTCCTGACCTTATCCATTGTCAACGGGCGTTCCCTTGAAAAAAAATCATCGGGGCAGTGTAACACATCCAAAAGGATATATACTTGTCCGGATGAGGTGGCTATCTTTAATACTTGCACTCGCGGCGCAGCTTACGATGTATGGCGGCGCCTTCGCGGCCGACATAAACATCAGCGCCAAGGCCTCGCCGGAAAGGCTCCCGCCGGGGGAGTCTTTTCAACTTACCATAAGAGTCGAGGGGAGCGGCGTGAAGAGCCTGCCGGATCCTGTCCTGCCCCGGCTTGAGAACTTCGAGATCACCGGCAAAGGGGTGAACCAGGAAATCTCCATGGTCAACCTGACGGCCAAGGTGGCCAAAAGCGTGGTGTACACCATCCGCGCCCCCAAAGAGGGGACCTTTGAAATCCCCTCCGCCACCGTCGAATATGACGGAAGGAAATACTCCACAAAGCCAATCAACATCGTGGTGGACCCCAAGGCCCAGGCGCAGGCCCAGGGCGCGGGGAGGAAGGACCCTCTGGACCTGGACGGGCTCATTAACAACAGCTTCTTCCCCCAGGGAAGAAAGATCGCCAGGGACGACATATTCATCACAATGGACGTGGACAAAAAAGAAGCCGTCCCCAACGAGCCTGTCATGGCCACCTTCAGCTTCTACCGCGCGGTGGACATCTACGAGCACCCGACGTACATGAAACCGGACTTCAAGGGATTCTGGGTGGAGGACATGCAAGGCGGGGACAATAAGCGCGAATGGACCTCCACGCAAAACGTAAATGGAAAGGCCTACCATGTGACCAGGCTCAAGTATGCGCTCATGCCGGTGACGACGGGGACGCACACAATCGAACCGGCGCAGGTGTACATCACAGTGGACCCGTGGTCGGACAGGATGAAGCTTCAGACAAAGCCCATCACCGTGAACGTGCGCCCGCTTCCGGAAAAAGGGAGACCGGCCGGCTTTAAGGGAATGGTGGGAAGCTATACTGTCACTTCGGGCGTGGAGCCTTCCACCCCGGCGGTCAATTCCAACGTGATGTTGCGAATCTCGATAAGCGGCGACGGATACTTAAAGCCAGCCCCCGCCCCGGAAAAGCCGGTCTTGGACGGATTCGAGATATTTGAACCGAAGGTGACGGACACGCTGGACAAAAGCCAGGGAAAACTCATCTCCAGGCGGATAATTGAGTTTCCGATGATACCGCGCCAGACCGGGGAAAAAACGATCCCCCCCATGGTGTTCACATGGTATGACACGGCGAAGAAGGAATATGTGCGCGCGGCCACCGTGGAAGCGAGGATCAACGTCACCGCCCAGGCTGGCGGCCAGGGGACGGCTGGGGGGCATGGCGGGATCGAGCAGGTCCAAAGCGGCATGAGGTACATAAAGCCGGACGTGGCGGTCCTTTCCGCCGAACCTGCGCCGGTCCATGGCAGGTGGTGGATGTGGGTCATCCTCGCCGCGCCTTTGCCGGCGCTTGCGGGGATAAACGTATTCGCCCGGAGGCGCCAACGGCTTTTGACCGACAGGCGTTTCGCCAGATTGACAAACGCCGCCGGAAACGCACACAAAAAGCTGGACGAAGCGGAGGGGCTTTCGGACGGGCGTGAATTCTTCGCGCATGTGGACAGCGCCATACGCGGATATCTGGCCGACCGGTGGGACATGCCCGCCCCTTCCGTTACAGCGGAGACGATACACCAGCGGATCAACGCAGATGGCGCGTTGCGGGACGAAATAATAAACGCGCTGGAATCGGCGGAAACCGGAAGGTACGCCCCATCCGGCGGCGAGGACAGGACCGGCAGCCTGAAAAGGGCCAGGGAAATAATCGGACGGCTGGAGCGGAGCAAATGAGAATTCTGGCATTCGCGGCGGCGATATTCGCTCTCACAACTCTTCGCGCTTACTCGATGACGGACGCGGAGATTTACAACACCGCCAACAGGCTGTACCTGGCCGGAGATTACGAAGGAGCGCTTGGACTGTACAACTCCCTGAACATCGCCAACGCATACCTGGAATACAACAAAGGGGCGGCGTACCTTAAGACCGGGAAATTGGGCAGGGCGGCGGTTCGGTTTCACCGGGCGCTGCGGCTAGATCCGGACGACGAGGACGCCATTGCCAACCTGGAATATATAAACACCATCAAGCCCGACAGCGAGAAGGGCGCCAGGCCCGGGACGTTAGCGCGGGCGCTGAACGCCTTGAAAGGCGCCGTGGGTGTGAACACGTCCGTATGGGTGTTCACCGCGCTTTATTACGCGGCGGCGGGGCTGGCGGGGCTCGGGGCGCTCTGCTCCGGCAGGCTGAAAAAAAGGGCCTATTTGATTGCGGCTGTGGCGGGATTGGCAGCGATGGCGTGGGGGGGATGGACATTCTGGCGGATCGCCGGGGTGGACCAGGCCGGGGCCGCCGTGGCGGTGGAAGCGAGCGTGGACGCTTTCGCCGAACCGTCGGAAAAAAGCGGCAGGTTGTTCACATTCCATGACGGCGCCGCCTGCAGGATAAGCAGGATCGAAGGGGACTTCGCGCAGGTGACACTGGCTTCCGGGCTGACCGGATGGGTGCAAAGGGGCTCTGTGGAGGAGATTTGAACGCGCAACACCGGATTCATGACCGTGTATAAGCTGATCCGTCTTTTTTATGGAAGATAATTAACTTGACCGGCGGCGCGCCACTAATATAAAAATGTTTCACGCCTCCGCCCGCGCGGCGGCGGTTCAAACCAGGCCGGTGATTCCATCAGCCTTGGCCAGTTCATAAGAACGTCTTCAAGAGGGGCGTTTGATTGCTGTTATAAACTTGAACGGAGGAATCTTATGAGAAATCTAAGCCTGTTAGCGTTAGGGCTGGCGGCGTGGATCGGCCTTGCCTCAAATGCGCAAGCGTATCCCGCGGCCGGAGCGGAGCCTTCGGAAGGCTGCCGGGCATGCCATACCAACTCCGAATACCGCGGCAAACTGGTGGTCAAGCTTCTGCGCGTGAAGGACGGCAAGCAGATAGTTGACGACTACAGCGCCTCGAGCAACAACATAATCATCCCGATCAAACCGGGGAGCAAGGTGGGCTACAAGCTCGTGCTCGGCTCCAAGGACGCCGGCACGGCCAACGCGGTGGGCTGGCTTTGGAAGCTTCCTCCGGGGGTGGAGACCGAACTGCCAAACTGCGTGCGCAAGCTTGAGCAGGGGCAGCCGTGGACAAAGTACACGGACACCGACGGCCAGGAAAAAAACGTGAAAAACCACACCGTGGCGGGGCAGACTTTCTACTTCGGCGGCGCGGCCCCGAACCAGCCGATGACCGGTGAACTGAGGGTGTCCCTGGGCAAGGACGGCCACGGGCCCGAAGGGCTGGCAGGCCACACGATAAAAGTCACTTTCGTTCCGCAGGGAGGCAAGTAAAAAGCCATGAAGAAGATAATTTTAGCGCTGGCCGCGGCAATAGTCCTGCCATCCTGGGCTTTGGCCCTTCCCGGCTCGTCGGTATATCCGGACCCGAAGAAGGGGCCCGGCCCGAACCCTTGCTCCTCCTGCCACAAGAACAACGCGGAGTTCGAGAAGAACATCTACATTGACGTGCGCGACGACAAGGGTGTGAGCCTTATCAACAAGGAAGGCGCCGCCGAGATACCCTTCAGGCCCGGCGAGTCCACAGTGGTGGACGTGGTCGTTGGCATAAAGGACCCGGACCCGAAGGCCAAAGTGGCCGGCTGGTTCGTCAACCTGCCCATGGGCGCCGCCCTGGTCCACGGCTCGGTGAACTACTGCTACCAGCGGCTCAATTACGAGGTGCATAGCCAGTTCGCGGTGGACAACACCAACTACCGGACGCACGACAAGCACGTGGTCACCTTCCACAGGTACTTCTCCCCGGCGGAGACGGAGCTTTGGGTGGGAGTCGGCGGTAAGGCCACCGACACCGAACCGGGCTCCGACGCGCGCAAAGGTACACTTGGCTTGAAAAACATCAAGCTCAAATGGGTGAAAGACATCAACCCGTAGCCTGACAGCGCTTTTTGAACAAAGACCGCCCCCCGCCCCGTCATCAAACCAGGCGGGGCGGCTTTTTTATTTTTATCCCTCGCGCATGACACGCCGCATTTTGTCATCCCGGAAGCCGCCAGCGGCGGCTATCCGGGATCGCGGCTTTGCATGGAACTGGCATGCAAACAACCGTCCATTGGTTCATCAAAGGCAATAGTGATTTGACGTATTTTTATCCGGGGATCAACCATGGCATTGACAACGGCCTCCCGGGATTTTATATTAGACAAGACGATATGAAACCCTTGATTTTAAAGGGTTTTAATAAACGTATAACTAGGAGGCTTGTTTTTAATGAACACATTCCGGACCGCGGCCCTGCTCACGGCGCTCACTTTGATCTTTGTTTTCGGAGGAGCGGCCCTGGGGGGAAAGAGCGGAATGATAATGGCGTTCATCCTCGCGCTGGGGATGAACTTTTTCTCTTATTTCTACAGCGACAAGCTTGTGCTCAACATGTACGGCGCAAAGGAGATCAGCGAGGCGGAGGCCGGCTGGCTGTACCAGACCATCCGCGAGCTGACCTCCAAGGCGGGCATCCCCATGCCCAAGGTGTACATGATACCGACCGACCAGCCCAACGCATTCGCCACCGGGCGAAATCCCGGGCACGCCGCCGTGGCGGTGACGCAGGGGATCATGCGCACCCTGAACAGGGAACAGCTTGCCGGGGTTCTGGCGCACGAGATCGCGCACATCAAGAACAGGGACATCCTGATAGGCACGCTGGCCGCCACCATGGCCGGGGCCATATCCATGATTGCCAACATGGCCCAGTGGGCGCTGATGTTCGGCGGCCACAACCGGGACGACGGCGAGGGGACCCATCCTATCGTGGCGGTGGTGATGATGCTTGTGGCGCCCATAGCGGCGATGCTTGTGCAGATGGCCATAAGCCGCCAGCGCGAATACCTGGCCGACCGCACCGGGGCGGAGCTGACACGCAATCCGGAAGGGCTTGCCGGGGCGCTCATAAAGATACACGAGGCGGCCGCCTTTACGCCGATGAACGCGGAGCCGGCCACGGCGCATCTTTTCATCATGAGCCCGCTTACGGGCCAGGATTTCGCAACGCTCTTCTCCACACACCCTCCGGTGGAAAAAAGGGTGGAAGCGCTGAGGAACCTTCACTTTTTCAGCTAGGAATTAGCGCACACATCGGGACGGCGGTGGAGAGCCGCCGTTTTTTTTCGCCGGGAAAGATATCCCACCAAGCCGCATATTCTTCATCGCGCTTCACTAAATATTTGTTGCCAGCATGTTAACATGCGCGTTAACATGGCCGGATGAGCAGGACAATCGTTTTCTACCGGACGTCCGATGGCAAATGCCCGGTGGAGGATTTCCTGAATTCCCTTCTAGGCAAGGCCGCGCAAAAAGTCACGTGGGTCTTGCGGTTGATCGAGGAACTGGACAATGTCCCATCAGCATATTTTAAAAAATTGGCCGGGACCGGCGGCATTTGGGAGATCAGGATTGTCTTTGGCTCGAATGCCCACAGAATATTGAGCTTTCTCGCGGGAAACGCCCAGGCTGGAAATTGAAAGAGCGGAAGCTTGCATGAAAGATTATCTGGAAAGGAAAGGCCGATGAGTGAGCTGAAGAAATATATAACCAAACGAAAAGCGATTGACATAAAATTCGCGGACGGTTATGACGAGGGCTATGAACAGTTCAAGGTGGGCGTTATACTCCGGCAAGCTCGCGAGAAGGCCGGACTGACGCAAGAAGAGCTGGCGCGGCGGCTGCACACTAGGAAGACGGCCATCTCCCGCATTGAAAACCACGCGGAAGACATAAAGCTGTCCACACTTGAGCGTGTTGCGTCCGCCCTCGGCAGACGGCTTGAGGTAAAAATCGCGTAGCGTCCCAAACTTTCAACATATAGAAAGCCAAGCGACCGACAATGGCCGAGCCATGCTCCCCCCCCATCCGCGTGGTCTATTGCTCCAAGTCCTTCCAGGTGGGGGGTGGGATCGCAAGAATGGACCATTACCATCACATGTTCCTGGACCGAACGCTTTTCGATCCGGTATTCGTGGTGACGGACGAGCCGGGCGAGGGCCAAAAGGCCTATGAAGGCGCCGCGCCGTATGTTTTCACCGGGATTGAAAACAGGTTCGCAAGACTTATGGAAATTTTCTCCACGGCGGACATGGTGGTCTTCTCCGACGTGTTCAGCCCCATCATCTGCGAAGCGGCCATCGCCTCGCGCGTCCCGGCGATTGTGGAGGTCGCCCACGACATCGCCACGGGGCGGATGTACGATGAAATAGACGTCACCATATGCGTTTCCGAAGCGGCCCGGAAAGTTCAGCCGGTTCCGGAAAAGACCGCTGTAATCCACAACGGCATAAACCTGCCGGAATTCCCTTTCCGCGCCACCTCTAAAGATAACGGCGGCAAAATAATCATTCTTCAGGCAGGCAGCAGGGGGAAGGCGGAGATAAACCTCGACGCGCTTGCGGACGAAATCGCCGCGATAAATCCATCTGTGGGAATATGGATGGCCGGGGCGGATCAAACACTCCCATCCACAGAGAGAGTGAAATTCCTGGGCGTGCAAAATGACATCGCTTCCCTGTATCACAAGGCCGATCTGCTTTTCCTCTATTCAAAGCGGGAGGCGTTCGGCCTCGTGGTGGCCGAGGCGATGGCCTGCGGGCTTCTGCCTGTGGTGTCGGACAATGGCGGCCCGGCGGAGATTGTTTCAAACGGCGTGGATGGCTGGATCGGCCCGGCCGGGAACAGAAGCGAAGCCATCGCCATGATCCGGAAAGCCCTGGCAATCCACGGGACGGATGAATGGGAGAAAATGCGAACTGCCGCCCGCGCCAAAGTGGAGAGATCGTTCTCCATCGAGCGTTGCGTTCGTGAATACGAAATAATTTTCGCGAGGATTGTAAGCGGCAAAGGGAGACGCGCCACGCCCGGCCCCCGTTCCGCCCCCGTTCCGCCGGAGGTGTCTATCGAAGAGGCGGTTTTCCATATGCAACGGGGAGATTGGAACCGCGCCGTGGAAATGCTGCGCAGCATGGATGAACGGCCCGCTCCTGTGCGCGTGAAACTGTGCGCCTGGGCGCTGGAGAAATTCGCCAAACAGGCCGTCGCGCGCGGCGATTTATCAACGGCGGATTTGTGCTATAGAAAGCTTTACAACTCCGGCTTCCGGGACATCCCATGGATGAAAGACTGGCTTTCCGTGTTGCCGTCCGGCGCCGGGAAAGAGCCTTTATTGAAGGAACTGATCGCGATGAATCCGGCGGACGCGGACCTTTACATGCTTCTGGCGGAATTTTATATGGAATCGGGCAAAAGCCGCCTTGCGGTGAGCGCCCTGAACGATGGCGCGCAAAAATGTCCCGGCTCTCCCGAACTTGCGCAGATACGGGACATGCTTGCGGAAAAACTGGGAGGGGCCGGCCATGACCAATAGCCTCCCCCGGAAAATCCGCCTGGTCCACTGCGCCTTCGCCCGGGGCTCCGGCGGCGGCATCCCGCGCATGGACACGTTCTATCACCGCTTCCTCGACCGCGGCATTTTCGATGTAAGCTTCGTCATCCCCGGCGAGGAAGACCCGAAGGACATCCCTTTCGACCCCTCCATCGAATACCGCTACACCGGGCGCGAGGGACGGTTTGAAAAGATGGTGGAAATTTTCGCCGATGCGGACATAGTGCAGTTCTCCGGAGGATTCGCCCCGGCCATATGCGAAGCGGCCATCGCCGCCCAGGTTCCCGCAATTGTGGAGATAATGCACCTTTGCGAGCCGGGCCGGATGTATCCGGAAATAGACGTTTCGATTTGCGTCTCGCGCACAGTTGAAAAGTTCCAGCCGGACAAAAGCCGGACTGTCGTGATCCACAACGGGATAGACGTGGACGAATTTCCATTCCGCAACGAACCACTTGCCGATGACCGCATCGTAATACTCGAATCCTCCCGGCGCGAAAAACCGAAACATTTCCATCTGGACGAGCTTGCGGCGGACATACTGGCGATAGACCATCGCATAGAGATATGGATGGCCGGACGCCATCAAACCGGGGCGTCCACGGACAGGGTGAAATTTTTGGGGTTGCGGAGCGACATGCCGCCGTTATATCAACAGGCGGACGTCATGGCTCTGTTCTCCAGGGTGGAGCCGTTCGGGCTGGCGGCGGTGGAGGGGATGGCCTGCGGGGCACCGCCAATCGTATCCGGCGACGGGGGCATGGCGGAGATAGTCACAAACGGGGTGGACGGCTGGATAGTCAACGGGGCGGACAAGGATTCGATAATCACAGCCGTGCGGGAGGCGGCGGCGATGCGGGGATCGGAACGATGGGAGAACATGCGAAGGCGCGCCCGCAAAACCGTGGAGGAAAGGTTCGACGCGCGTTTGATGATCCGCGAATACGAGAAGGTTTACTTGAACCTTGCGGAGTCGAAGGGATTAAGAAAGACCTCCGGGCCGTTAAACGCCGAGCCATGCCCGGAAGTGTGGCTGGACGAGACCGTTAAACTGTTTCATGAAAAAGATTGGGACGCGTTGGCCGTGATGGCTGGCAGGATGGCTGCCTTACGGCCATTTAAGATATCATCCCTGGCCCATACCGCTTTGAACATGGCCATTCACGCCGCCGCCAACGGCCAGAACAGCGCCGCCAACGATCTTTACATGACCGCCCACAAGTCCGGCATGCGGGGGGCGGAGTGGATGCGCAACTGGGTGGAGATAATGCCCGG
Organism: Nitrospinota bacterium; assembly: GCA_016235255.1. Classification (NCBI taxonomy): domain Bacteria; kingdom Pseudomonadati; phylum Nitrospinota; species Nitrospinota bacterium. Next base: position 14,016 of record JACRLM010000035.1, read on the forward strand.
CGGCCCTCTGCGTGACAGAGTGTTGTCTGAACTTATGGCCATGCGGCCGGACGACGCGGAGGTGGTGATACTTGCAGTGGAGGAAAAGGTGAACGCAGGCGATCTGGCGGGAGCGGTGAAGTTATTGGAAGATAGCATGGCAAGGATGCCGGGGAACGAAACGCTGCTGGAGATATATACGCTGCTTAAGGGGAAGTTGGGGCGGTAAAAATGGCCGCTTAAGTTGGTGGCGTTCTTCGAACGCATCATTGAAATCGGCACGCTACGCACGATAGGGATGCGCAAAGTGGAAATCTACCAATTGCTTTATTCCGAAGCGGCGATTATCGGAGCGATAGGAACACTGGCCGGGCTGGCATTTGAAACGGCGCTGATTTTGACTGCAGCCCATATTGGCATCCCGTTGGGGAGCTTCATAAATCAGCAGGTGCGCCCTACTCTTACGGCAATCAGCCTGGCGATTTCGCCGCATAACTCCTTTGATTCCAATGTGTTATGTACATGAAGACGCAACCTGCGGAAACACGCTGGGTTACGGGATTCCCAAGGACAGATATTTTTTTATTTTTAACCCTTGACTCTGTAGTAGAGTGCGGACCTTATAATGCAATCAGAGCGAAAGGAGACCCTGATGGAATCGCTGACAATCGGAAAAATCGCCCGCCTCGCGGAGATCGGAGTCGAAACCGTTCGGTTCTATGAGCGGGAGGGGCTCATCGAGGAACCTCCTCGCAGGGAATCCGGATACCGGCAATATCCCGAAGAGACCGTCCACCGGCTCCGCTTCATAAAGCGAGCGAAGGAACTCGGGTTCACGCTCAGGGAGATCAAAGAGCTACTGGGATTGCGCGTCGATTTGTCGTCGTCGGCCACTTGCAATGCGGTTCGAAAACTGGCTGAGGAAAAAACTGCGGACGTGCGCGGCAAGATAAGGACCCTACAGAGGATGGAGGCGGTTCTCGTGCAGCTCGTGGGTAGCTGTCGAAATCGCGCCGTTACCAGCGACTGTCCCATCCTCAAAGTGCTTCAACAGGAGGAAACCAATGAAGGCGAGCGGAATAAGTCAGGACAAAGCGACAAGTAAGGCGGGGACCATCGCCCAGGCGGGTGCGCTGATATCGGCCGTGCTCGCATCCGCCTGTTGCTGGCTGCCTCTGTCGCTCATCGCGTTCGGAGTATCGGGCGGAACGATGGCAGCCAAGTTCGAGGCATCCCGGCCCGTGTTGCTGCCGGTGACCTTCGCCATGCTCGGCCTGGCGTTTTTCTTCACTTACCGAAAGCCGAAAATCGTCGTGGCCGCTACTTCAGGCGGCGAAGAATCGTGTGGTTGTCCGGCGGAGCACTTGAAGGGGTTTACGATCAAGAGATTGAACAAGATCATGCTCTGGGTGGTCACCGTTTTCGTGCTCGCCTTCGCCTTTTTCCCGAATTACATCGGTTTCCTCTTGGCGCGCAACGGCACGGCTCGTTTTCATAACACTTGACTCCGTAGTTGGCTACGGGTTTAAGGTTAGCATATCTTTTGGAAAGGAGAATCACATGTCCGAAACAAAAACAGGTCGCGGTGCGCTCTTCGCGGGCGGCATGGCGGCCATCCTGGCCTCGACCTGCTGCCTCGGGCCGTTGGTATTGCTAACACTTGGAGTGAGCGGTGCGTGGATAGGCAACCTGACGTTACTGGAGCCTTATCGTCCGATTTTTCTCGGTGTGGCACTGATAGCAATGTTCTTTGCCTGGAAGCACGTTTATAGGTCAGAAGCCGGATGCAAGCCGGGTGAAGTTTGTGCGTTGCCACAGACTAGGCGGGCTTATAAAATCATTTTTTGGATCGTTGCGATGCTGGTGCTTGTCGCACTGTCCTTCCCTTATCTTGCACCGCTATTTTATTGAAGGAGCAATAACATGTATAGATTCAAGCAGGCAAGCCGCGCAGCGGCTGCTCGCAAAACGAGCACAGCGAGTTTCGCCAAAATCGCCAAAACACTATCAATTATCGTGGTAACCACGATTACCGTATTGACTCTGTCACCTGCCTTTGCTGCCAGTAAGACGGTCACGCTCTCCGTTCCAAGTATGTACTGCGAAATGTGTCCGATCACCGTCAAGAAGGCATTGAACAAAGTCGAGGGCGTGAGCAAGGTCGAAGCCAGTTTCGAGAAGAAGGAAGCCGTCGTTACCTTCGATGATGCCAAGACTACCGTTAAGGCGCTCACCAAAGCGACTGAAGACGCGGGTTATCCATCGCATGTCGTGGGAGGTCAATGATGAAAACATCAACCTTGCTGAAAACCGGCACGGTCGGAGCGATCATCTCAGCCGTGTGCTGTTTCACACCTGTGCTGGTGCTCATTTTCGGCGCGGTCGGTTTGGCTGCCTGGGTGGGGTATCTCGATTACGTGCTGATGCCAGCCCTGCTGTTCTTTGTCGGTTTGATTATTTATGCTGTCAACCGCAAATCAAAGGCATCCTGCGCCGAGAATGCCAGATGCCAAACCAGCAAATGCCAGCCACAGAAGGGCGATGAATCATGAACAACATCACTCTGCGCATCACCGGTATGACTTGCGAGCATTGCGCGAGAACCGTAGAGAATGCTCTGTCTAACTTACCCGTGGTCGTCTCTGCCTCTGTTTCTTATGACGATGGGCTTGCCAGCGTGGTGGCGCAAAACGGAATCAATACCGATACTCTCGTGCGAGCGGTCAAAGCCGGTGGTTACACTGCCGAGATTATTGGCTCGGACGAAACGGCAGCAGGTAAAGCGGCAAAGACCAAGCTGCATATCGCCGTCATCGGCAGCGGCGGCGCGGCGATGGCTTGCGCTCTGAAGGCGTTCGAGCGCGGCGCGCGGGTGACGCTGATCGAGCGCGGCGCCATCGGCGGCACTTGCGTCAACATCGGCTGTGTTCCTTCAAAGATTATGATTCGCGCGGCCCACATCGCCCACCTGCGCACGAACAGCCCATTCGATGATGGTATCCCGGCAGTTGCGCCTACCATCCTGCGCGACCGGCTGCTCGCGCAGCAACAGGCGCGCGTGGACGAACTGCGCCACGCCAAGTACGAAGGGATACTGGAAAATACCCCGGACATTAACCTGCTGCGCGGCGAGGCCCGTTTCAAGGACGGCCATACGCTGACCGTGCGTTTGAGCGACAGCAGCGAGCGCGAGGTGTCGTTCGACCGCTGCCTCGTTGCAACCGGCGCCAGCGCAGCGATTCCGCCTATTCCCGGATTGAATGACACGCCATATTGGACTTCGACCGAAGCGCTGGTGTGCGACAGCATTCCGCTACGGCTGGTGGTGATCGGCTCCTCGGTCGTCGCGTTGGAACTGGCTCAGGCTTTTGCACGGCTCGGCAGCAAGGTGACAATACTGGCGCGCCACACCTTGTTCTTCCGCGAGGATGCGGCCATCGGCGCAGCGGTAACAGCGGCGTTCCGCGCCGAAAACATCACGGTGCTGAGCGATACGCAGGCGAGTGAAGTCAGCTACGCGAACAGCGAGTTCGTGCTCAAGACCCCGAGTGGTGAACTGCGCGCCGACCGGCTGCTCGTTGCCACGGGACGTTCACCCAACACTCGCAGCCTTGAACTGGACAATGCCGGGGTAGCACTCCGCCCGCAGGGCAATATCGTGATTGACAACCAGATGCGCAGCAGCGCGCCGGATATTTACGCCGCCGGTGATTGCACCGACCAGCCGCAGTTCGTATACGTCGCGGCAGCAGCAGGTACGCGCGCGGCGCTCAACATGACCGGCGGCGAGGCCGCCCTCGATCTCGCCGCCATGCCGACGGTGGTATTCACCGACCCGCAGGTGGCGACGGTGGGAATGTCCGAAGCGGAAGCACACTACGAAGGTATCGAGACCATCAGCCGCACGCTGTCGCTCGACAATGTGCCGCGCGCACTCGCCAACTTCGATACGCGCGGTTTCATCAAACTGGTCGCGGAAGCCGGAAGCCTGCGTCTGCTGGGTGTACAAGCCGTTACGCCTGAAGCGGGCGAGATCATCCAGACGGCGGCTCTTGCCATCCGTGCGCGCATGACCGTGCAGGATTTGTCCGACCAACTCTTTCCATATCTGACGATGGTCGAAGGGCTGAAGCTGTGCGCGCAGACGTTTACCAAGGACGTGAAGCAGCTCTCCTGCTGCGCCGGGTGAGCGGCTGATACAGGGGGCAGTTGAATTCGGAAAGGAGGAAAGATGAATACCGACCCAAACAACAGCAAGATAACCTCCGGTTGCGGCGCGGCGACAAAGCACAGACTGACCTGCGCCGAGTGTTGCGGGCAGCTTCCGCCCGCAGGAACGGTCAGCGTCGAGGCGGACGATTACGTATACCATTTCTGCGGCACGGCCTGCTACGACAAGTGGCACACTCGGACAGGTCATGCAGATACCGGGAAAAACCAAACCGGCTGAATGTCCATCATTTAAGATGCTGGTCATCAGATTGAATGATGGGGAGGGTGTGATGAATGCAGAAGCAGATGTTCCGGAAAGCGCAGGTGCAGCCTTTGCAGAAGCCTTGGCCGAGGCTTTGGACATCCGGGAGCATGAAACAGGGCTGCATTCCAGGCGTGTGGCCTGCCACACCCTGGTGCTTGCCCGCCGATTTACTAAAGACCCCGAGCGCTTGCGCCAGATTTATTGGGGAGCCTTGCTGCACGACATAGGCAAGATCGGGATAGCGGATGCAATTTTGTTGAAGCCGGGAACGCTCAATGAAGATGAGTGGCAGGAAATGCGCACTCACCCCGAAAAGGGGCATCACATCGTGGCGCAGATTCCGGGTATGGAGGAATCCGCCGAAATCATACTCGGCCATGAAGAACGTTTCGATGGAACGGGTTATCCACGCGGACTCAAGGGCGAACAGCTTTCTCTAGGAACGCGATTATTCGCGGTAATCGACACGCTAGATGCGATGACCTCTGACCGCTCTTATCGCAAGGCACTATCATTCGATCAGGCCCGTGCGGAAATCGTCAAAATGAGTGGTACGCAATTTGACCCGGTAGCCGTTCAAGCATTTTTGGCTGAAGAGACTGCACTGCGCGAAATGGTGGCGGCGAAATGCATGCTGTTGCGTGATCCCGATATTTCCGGTGAAGCATCCAATTCGCGCACTTGAGAAGGAATAGGCCACGGTAGTCGAATTCGATTCTTTTAGGACGCATTTCGGCAGTCATGGGTGTCAGTAACTGTGTAGCATCGTCGTCGTTTCCTTCCTCGCAGATACTTCTCGTCCGTTAAGGCCGCAGTTTTGCGGCCAGATTAATTACTACTGGTCGTTCACCATGTCCAGGACGAACTGACATTTGACCGGCGATGGGGCGGCGCTACAACCGCCCCTGTAATTTGGGCGCCAGGCCGTTTGCTTTTGATTTTTAAAAATGTCCGGGGTGTTGTAGCCCGCAAGGGCGGTCACCCCGGAATCTTTTTTCTCCACCGGGAGCGCGGGGTGGCGCGGCCACCGCGATAGCGCCCTCAATCGGCTTATCGTTGCTCAACTCCGACACTTCAGCCCCCCCATGCCGCAAAGCTGTTAGCAACAAATAGAAATGTCCGGTTTAGTAGCACATGAATTGTCCGCTTTGTCCATCCGGTGATTTCCGATTAATCCCGGCGGGGCCGCAAGCGGCGGACAGTTACGCCGCGGCCTTCCTTTTCTTTTTGATTTCA
>JACRLM010000036.1 GCA_016235255.1 Nitrospinota bacterium
CAGGTTGAGGAAAGTGAGCGGTTATAAACACCTGCCAGAACTGCGTGAGATCATGAAACGGGCTCTGGCGGGGAAGATAATGGTGAAAGCGGCGTGACGGTCATGCCGGGAGTTTCAACTAAAAAAGGGATTGACTCCGAGGTTCATGGCATGAGTATGAGCACTTTAGGCAATACTTGTCTGTTTTAGCCCACAGTTTTGCCTCTAAATGAAATTCAATGTTCATATATTGGCTATTTTGTACAAATTAAAAGCCGAATCATGGGCTTTCGCCACCTTCCCCCTCAGTTCCTCCGGTTCCATCACCTCCACGTCCGGGCCATACTTCAATATGTCCATCATCAATTCGCGGTCGTCGCTGTATGGAACTTCCAATATGTAAAATCCGTCCGCGTCATATCCGCTTTTCTGCTTCGGATGCCATTTTTCGCTGGACACCCACCTTGCGCGCCCGGGTGTGAACTTCAATTTCGCCCAAGATACTTTTCGGCCGGAGAATATCCCGTATCCTGCCCCCAATACTGAATCCAGAGTTTTTTCCTCAACGTTTTTCGCCTTTGTGGAAAGCATTTTGGCCGATTTCACGCTGTCCACCGCAAAGCTCCTGATCTCGTTGCGCAAATGGCAATATGCGTCCATATACCAATTGTCACGGTAATGAGCGAGCCGCTGCGGCGAAACCTCCCGCTCAACTTCCGATCCGTCCTGCCTTCGGTAATGAACGATGCGAAGCCGCCGCTTTTTCAATGTTGCGGTGGCGACAGTCTCGAAACATTCAAGGGACAACGTCCGGTTGGCCAACGGTATGACGTTTATGCGCTTGCGAACCTCTTCGGGCGAATGTCCGGCGCTGCCCAATATCTTGTCAAGCCTCGCCAGCAGAGGCTTGATATGCGGCTCCAGCAGTCCCGGTCCAAGGCTTGATAAAAGTTGATGCATTACAATCAATGCATGGATTTCCCCGGCGCCAAACCACAACCCCGGCAATTCATATTTGCCGGCTCCCGGCTGGGACATGTCCAGACGATATCCACGCGTTCCGGAATCCCAAATAATCGGAGCGCCCAGCCGGTCTTTCATGTATTCGATGTCGCGGCGCGCCGTGGCGCGGGATATTTCCAGCTTGTCCATGAAGCGCCGGAGCGGAACGGCTTCGCCGGATTTGAGCGCCTGATCTATTAATTGAAAACGCTCTGTCCTGTCCATATCGTTACCCTCGTGACGGCTTGCGTTTAATCGGCCGCCTCCCTCCCCCAAGGGTTGCGGTCTAATTGGCTGCGATGCCAGGCTGGTCACAATTTTATACCAAATGTCACCCCCCACATCGTGTAATTTGCGTTTGTGGATGCTCCCCAGAAGCTCAGGCCGGTCCCGGTCAAAATCCTGAAGTTCACACCGGCGAAAAACCTGTCAACGGTAAAGCGGACGCCCGCGTCCCCGAAAAATCCGGTTGAAGAGTCGCTGGCGCTTAAGGACAAACCTGATATCGAAGGCGTCAGCTCGACAGATACATTTGAAACACCGGCGGATAAATGTGGCCGGACCATGCCATTATTCAAATCGAAATACTTCCTTGCTCCAAGGCTGATTTCGGTGATCTTTGTCTGATAGTTGACATTGTATGTCCCGTATCCCGGGATATACACATACGCGTTTTCACTGGCGTTGGATGATGAAATCCTTCCAAATGCGTTCACCGGCCACGAACCTGGATTGTAATCGGCCTCAAGCCCATATACGGTGTGATCGTTGGACACTTTCCAGTCATTGATCGAAGCTTTGCCGATGATGAATGTCAGGTTGCTTTGCGCCGCCGGTTCTTCGGCGCGCGCGAATTGCGGAGCGAATAAAAAGGAAGCAATAGTAATAACCGCCACAAACGTTTTCATGACCACCTCCACCATTATTAAGGTTTATGGCGCCTTTATATAATTGTTGGTGGCTCACCAGATGAGCCTGTGGGAAAAATATTAAGGTGGATTTGAAAAAGTTATGGTGGGGGATTTATCGTCGGCCTGGGCGCTATATTCAGAAAAACCGGCTCCAAGATTATTCCGCCAGCCGCTTAAGGGCCTTGCCATACCGCTTGTTGGTGGAAGCCAACGCCTTCGTGAATTTTGCCTGCCGGGCCTTGTCTCTCACAGGGGATATGACCAGAACCTGCCCATCCGTGGAAACTTCAAGAAGCGTGTTATCCTCTATTTTTAGAAGGTCCAAAACCGGCCTGTCAATCACCAGCGCCAGGCTGTTGCCATGTTTAGTCAGCTTTTTGACCATGATTTGCCATTCCTCTGGTAGTTCAATGTATTTACAATGTATCACCTTTATTCCGTGAGCTCAAGCGGCCTCCTCCCTTTTAAGTGGCCAAACTTCCCTGGCCCATTTCCTTCGCCAGTCCGGTCAGGCTGATAGCGGTCACTCCGGGCGAGGCGGGGTATGTCTCTTCACCGGGATATACGACAAACCTTGCGGACGGCTTCACGTCGCCGCACGCGAAATGAAATCCCTTTTCTGGTTTTGGCGAAAGGCTTCGCTTTATCTCGATGGCCCACAGCCTGTTTCCCGGCAGCTTTAGCAAAAGGTCAATCTCCGCTCCGGACGATGTGCGGTAGTAAAACGCCTCTGTGTGGCGAGGGGCGCTTGATATCAAGGTTTCGATGACAAATCCTTCCCAGCTCGCCCCCGCCACCGGATGGCCATACAGCGCGTCGGGCGTGTCTATTCCTAATAGCCGATGGACAAGGCCGCTGTCCCGGACATATATTTTCGGCGATTTCATCAGCCGTTTCCCGGCGTTCGCATGCCAGGGCTGCAGTTTGCGCACGAGCATCAAATCGGCCAGAAGGTCAAGATAGCGCCCCACCGTCTGTCCGCTCACCCCCAGGCCGGACGCGATGCGGGCGGCGTTTATCGTCGCCCCCTGGCTGTGCGCGAGCATCGTCCAGAACCGGCGCAGCGTCGTGGCTGGAATGCGCGGGCCTAGCAATGGTATGTCGCGCTCAAGATATGTGCGGATGAAATCCTCCCGCCACTCATCGCTGGCCGCGTTTGAGCGCGCAAGGAAACTTTCCGGAAACCCTCCACGGAACCAGAGCCGGTCTTGCGTTTTGCGGTCATCGTCCACTTCAACGGCGGTGAGTCCGCCGAGTTCGGCGTATGAAATCCTTCCCGCCAGACTTTCGGACGACTGGCGGATCAGGTCAAGTGAGGCGGAGCCGAGCAGGAGAAACCTTCCGGTCCGCCGCCCCGTCCGCCGGCCTTTGTCAATGATGCCCCGGAGAGTTTGAAACAAATCCGGCTCCCGCTGAATTTCGTCGAGGATCACAAGTTTATCCGCGTGGCGGGACAGGTAGAGTTCCGGCTCGGCGAGTTTCGCCTTGTCCGCCGGCGATTCCAGGTCCAGATATGTAGATGGATGGTTTTTAGCTATCTGGATGGCGAGGGTGGTTTTTCCCACCTGCCGCGGCCCAAGAAGCCCCACAGCGGCCTGGCGCGACAACATATCCTCGATAACCGGCAGAAGCCGTCTTGTAATCATGCTTGCAATTATAACACTGCGTGGAAGATATGCAAGGTAATGAATTTGACGGAAAACAGCATATGAAAGTTGCGCATCGTCATAGAATCCGGCCTCGCAAGATATTTACTCGCCTATTTCTAGACTGAGCGGCTGCATGCCTGTTCGCCCCTGTTTTATCCTTTCGGATATGGCTCGGACTGATCGCGCCATCCACTTTCCCATAAAGGGCGGCGTGGGAGCCTTGTCACGTTTTCCCATAAAGGGCGGCCATGACGGGCCTGAACCAGATTCACCTCCTTTCAAAAAAGTTAATAGTCAGCGTGGTCACACTTATCGCAGACCGGGTACTCCCCGGCTGAAGACTCTGCGTTAGCCTTTGGTTTTCTGTTTCAGTTTTCTATCAAATCGTTTCCTCGCTCCGGCCAATTCTTGCCTGGCTTTGGTTGCGATGTTCTGGTATTTGGCGATTTCCGACTTCGCGCGCTCTTCCATCCGGGCAGCTTTGTCGATCAAGAATTCCGCCTCCTTTTCCCGGCGATTCAAAGCTGTTTCCTGATCGTTTAAACGTTTACGGAGTGTGGTGAGTTCGTCTTCCCACCAATCCAGTCTTTTTAGCTTTGCAAGCGTCTCTTCAGGTGTCGCGTGAAAATACGGAGTACGCCCGACCTTTAAGAACCGTAGCCCTCTCGGAACGAATCCTGCCTAGCTTCACGCCAAGATGACACTCCACGGCTTGCCGACGGCGCAGATCATATAGTTCCTGATCCACATCAAATTCCGCGCACATGTCTGTACCCTCCGAAGTGTTGCGTGAAGCACACAAAACACGTCCTGGGCGCGGCTCCGCTGTGTTGCGGCGTCCGTAACACAGCGCGGGCCGCGACTAAAAATATGCAACAGGTGATGAAACGGGTTGAAGAAAAATCGAAACAAAGAAAAGTTACAAAAGGGAAGGGGTGAAAAGTGTGGAAAACCCGCAGTAAACGGAGATAGAAGTTAGAGCTAAAAATGCTCCTCGGGAAACAACGGGAAACAGATTTTTCTAAGGGCGCCGGAGCGTAACCCATTGAAAAATGGTGGGCGGAGAGGGGATCGAACCCACGGCATCCAGCTTGTAAGGCTGGCGCTCTCCCGGCTGAGCTATCCGCCCGGAAAAGACCGGATCATATTATCATAAACGCCCCGGCGTGGTTCGGATGGATCGTGCGGGCCGGTCATGCCTGCCGCCGCGCCAATCCCATGTACCTCTCCGCGAGAGTTTGCGTCAGCGTGAAAGGCTTTTCCGCCGCAAAAATACCGTCAACCTCGCGCACAGGCATGATTCCGATCAGCGAGTTTGCGATGAATATCTCGTCCGCTTTTTCGATTTTGGAAAGTTTGAAGCGCCCCTCGACGGTTTCAATCCCCATCGTTGCGGCAATCCTTATAACTTCCCACCTCGTCACTCCCGGCAATGCTCCGGCGTCTTGCGATGGTGTGTAAAGTTTTCCGTTTTTCACCCAGAAAATGTTCGCCGCCCCGCAGCTTGCCACGTGCCCGTCCGACGACATCACAATAGCCTCGTCCGCCCCGGCGGATCTGGCTTCGGTCACCGTCATCACACGGTCCAGCGCGCTTGTGGATTTCACGGAGTTTAGCGGCGATCCGGAGATTTTTGCATATCGCGAAATGGACAGGCGCAGGCCGAGCTTGCGCTTTTCATCCGGCATCGGTTCGTATCGTTCGACGGTGATGGTCCATGTTGGTTTATCGCATCCCGCCGCGTTATAACCCCGCGGCCCGGAGCCACGCGTGACGGTGAGCCGCGCCACGGCCAAATCGCCGGCGCCGTTCACTTTCGCCAGCCGTGCGATTGCGCCGGCCACTTCATCTTGCCCCACAGGCAACTTGATGCCGATTATGCCAGCCCCGGCCTTCATCCTCTCCATATGTTTTTCGAGAAGGAACGGCCGCCCATGATATAGCGGAATCGTCTCGAACAGCCCGTCACCCAGCGCAAACCCCCTGTCCGCCACAGTTACAAAACCCTCGGCCGTTTCCTTGCCGTTCACTATCACGCTCATGCCTTCTCCAGCGCCTCCATGATCCCTTTGGCCTTGTGCAGCGTCTCTTCGTATTCCTCCAACGGGTTGGATGGATATGTCACCCCGCCCCCGGAATAAAATGAGGCCACGCCGCCTGATAGCGTCATCAACCGTATCCCCACTGAAAGGTCCATATCCCCCCCGTGTCCCATGTATCCGATGGCGCCGCAATAAACGCCACGCGCCTCCGGCTCTATCTCGCCGATTATCTCCATCGCTCTTATTTTCGGCGCCCCTGTGACGGAGCCGCACGGGAAAGACGCCCGCAGAAGGTCTATGCCCGAGTGATTGTCCTTTAGCGTTCCCTCCACCGTGGATGTCAGGTGTATCACGTTGGCGAACTTTTCCACCTCGAAAAGCGACGACACTTTAACGCTCTCCGGCGCGCATACCTTCGAAAGGTCGTTTCGCAGAAGGTCCACGATCATCAGGTTCTCCGCCCTCTCTTTTTCGCTATTATAAAGCTCTTCGGCAAGCCGCGCGTCCTCTTCGGATGTCTTTCCCCTGGGCCGCGTACCCTTGATGGGCCTGGCCTGGGCGGCCCCATCGCGCAACGTTATGAACCTTTCTGGCGACGACGATAATATCTGCGTGGCTCCTGTGTCTATATACGCGGCGAAGGGGGCGGGGCTTATCTTGCGAAGGGCAAGGTACAGTTTCTTCGGGTCCTTGTTGGTCCTTGCGGCAAATCGTTGGGCGATGTTTGCCTGATAGCAGTCGCCACGTTCGATATATCCCCTCACCTTGTCCACCGCCAGCGCGTATGATTCCGCGGTGAATCCGCTGACTGGTGTTGTTGATGTGGCAGTTTCCTGCCCGGTATGATGACCGGCATTGCGCGAGGTTTCAATCCACTGTTCAAGGCCGTCGAGAGCCTTCGAAACGCCGCCATCGTCCGGCTCGTTGACCACTAGCCACAACTTTCCGGCCTGATGGTCAAAGGCTATCAGGCTGTCGTAAAATCCCAGCCAGATATCCCCTTCCGCAGCGTGGCGTGGCGGGACTTTTGCCGCCGGTTCGGTCCATCTTAAAAGCTCGTATCCCCAGAAACCGGCCACGCCGCCGGTGAACGGGATGTGTTCCGCGCCGCCTGTTTGAACGTTCTCCCGTGAGATCAGCCCACGCAGTATTTCAAACGGGTCGCCAGTGATCTCTTTAACGCCGCCGTTTTCCGAAAGCGTGAACTTCTCCCCGGCGCCTTTCAACACGGCCCGGGGCGAACGCATCATGAACGACCATTTGCCCCATCGCGGATGGGGCATGGAGCTGTCCAGCCATAAAAGTCCCTCTTTTGACGGTGTGGCGAGGAATATATCGGCGGGATCGGCCCATCCGGTTTCGCGGAAGGTTGTTTTGCGCGGAGCGGCTTTTATAGCAGGCTTCCTATTCTTTGGATGGCGTCCAGGCTGGATCGCCACGCCTTGCTGAAATAGATCAGGAATGCTTTCCCCTCGATGTTCTTCACCGGCAGGGGGCCCCATGCGCGCGAGTCCAGGCTGTTGTCCCTGTTGTCCCCCACGGCGAAAACATAGCTCTCCGGCACGGTGTATGGGCCGAAGGAAGAGGCCGGATCGAGCTTCATCACGTTATAGGAGCGCTCGCCGATGGTCTCCAGAAACTCGTGGGGATTCGAGAAAGAGCGCGAGGTGGGCACAGGCTGGCCGTTTATGAACAGGCGCGAGTCCTTAATCTCCACCATGTCGCCCGACACCGCCACGACGCGTTTAACGAAGACCTTCCCTTCCTTGCGTTCGAACCCCTCGGGAGGGACAAACGTCACCACGTCCCCCCGGTTCGGGCTGGACCATATCAGCACCATCTTGTCCATGAACGGGATGTGCAGCCCGTAGCGCAGCTTGTTTACAAGGATGAAGTCCCCCTCCAGAAGCGTGGGGGTCATGGAGCCGGAGATGATCTGGTTGGCCTCCACCATCGAGCCTTTGAGCATAATCACCAGGATGGCGGCGGCGGCCATTGCCTTGAAAGTCTCCGCGGCGAATCTTTTCATGCCCTCAATTCTACCACATCAAGTCCCGCCGGGGCTTTCCAGCGGGAACGTTTCCACCACGGTGTGTATGGAACCTTTGGGGTTTAGCCGGCTTTCGTATAGCGACACATCCCCCACCAGCGCCTCGCCGATATAAAACTTGTGGTATTGGCGAACGAGCCGGGCCAGCTTGCCCCGGGCAGCGTCGTTCTTCACACGGCCGATGGTAAGGTGGGCCGTGAACGACCTTTCGTCCGGGGGGAAACCGAGGGGGGAAATTTCCGCGGAGAAGGACTCCTCCAGTTTTTTCAGCCCCGCCGTTTCGCCCCCCACGCCGAACCAGATCACCCGGGGCCGTTCGTGGTTCGGGAACACTCCCATACCTTCCACCGAAAGCCTGATGGGCGAAAATCCCTTCACCGCCCGTTTGGCGGCGGCGCAAAGGTCGGGCAGCATTGCGTTGTCCACGTCCCCCAGGAATTTGAGGGTGATGTGCATGTTTTCAGACTTCACCCACCGCACCTGCCCGGATGGCACACCGAAGGAGGCCACCATGTTGTCCAGGCGGGTGGTCACCGCCTTTGGCAGGTTCACCGCGAAGAACAGGCGCCGGGACGTTTCGTCCTTCGGCCTTTCTTCTTCTTCCGCGTTGTCCGTTACAAGTCTCATTGAAAAATTCCGGCCTCCGGCGGGTAAAATGTGCCCGAGGCGTGTCTGGTTTTTATAGTAGTATGAAAGGCAACCGGATACAAGTGGACACCATCCTTGATTTATGCCGCTAACTTGACGCGTTGCGCCGCCTCTCATATCATTGGCCTTGCGTGGAAGTTTATAAGCGGTTGTCATCCGGCAAACGCCGGATTAAATGGAAAAAACCCGGAAAAATGAAAGCCATCGTTTACTCCGAATACGGGCCGCCTGATGTACTTCGCCTCGAAGAGGTGGAAAAGCCCGTTCCAGGGGAGAATGACGCTCTGGTAAAAGTAGTGGCGGCGTCGGTCAATGCGGCCGATTGGCGCCTTATGAGGGCGGATCCGTTCCTGGCCCGTTTTTTCTCCGGGCTTGTTAGGCCCAGATTCAACATCCTTGGAGCCGATATAGCCGGAAGGATTGAAGCTGTCGGCAAAAATGTAAAACGGTTCAAACCTGGCGACGAGGTGTTTGGGGACATTTTTGCAAATGGTTTCGGCGGATTCGCGGAGTATTCGCGCGCCCGCGAGGACGCATTGGCGCTAAAGCCGGCCAACATTTCATTCGAAGAGGCTGCAGCCACCCCTTTGGCGGCGTTGACCGCCTTGCATGGCCTGCGTGACATGGGGCGCCTGCGCGCGGGCCAAAAGGTCCTGATAAATGGCGCTGGCGGCGGTGTGGGCACGTTCGCGGTCCAGCTCGCCAAATGGCTGGGAGCGGAGGTGACCGCTGTCTGCGGCAAGGGAAATCTGGAAACCGCCCGTTCTATCGGCGCGGACCATGTTATAGATTACGCGGAAGAAGATTTCACTAAAAGCGGCCGCTGTTATGACCTGATCCTTGCGGTCAACGGTTATCATCCGATTTTCGACTACCGGCGCGCGTTGAACTCCGGCGGAATTTACGTCATGACCGGAGGATCCATGGCCCAAATGTTCCAGGCTCTCCTGCTTGGGCCGTTGATTTCAATGGCAGGGGGCAGGAAAATGGGAGCCCTGTCATCCACTCCCAACCAGAAGGATTTGGCGTTGCTCGGCGAGCTTCTTGGAGCGGGCAAAATAAAGCCGGTAATTGACAGGCGTTACAGCTTAAAAGAGGTCCCGGAAGCGCTCGGATATCTTGAAAAGGGACATGCGAGAGGGAAAGTGGTGATCATAATCGGGCAATGACCGCGGATACGGATTTGATTGATTCGCGGGAATCCCCGGCGCGCGAAAATCGCAATGGTTTTCCGGGCGCTTGTCACACAGTAAGTATGCGCGTTTTGATGCGAAGGAACATGAGAGGAAAGTTATGCGGCTAAAAAGTAACAACCAATTCAGAAGCCTAGGC
The DNA here is from genome assembly GCA_016235255.1 of Nitrospinota bacterium. Taxonomy (NCBI): domain Bacteria; kingdom Pseudomonadati; phylum Nitrospinota; species Nitrospinota bacterium. The sequence continues at coordinate 9,614 of JACRLM010000036.1, forward strand.
TCGGGGAATACGGTTTATAAATTCGACGGGCCGGACGCAAAAATTCTCGAATCGTTCGCCAATCCCTTCGCCGAAACGAGGCTGAACAAAAACTCTGTGGACGGGACGATACATATCGAGGCCCCGGAATTCACCTCCCTTTGCCCAATCACCGGCCAGCCGGACTTCGCCACCATCGTGATCGATTACCGGCCCGGGAAAAAATGCGTGGAGAGCAAATCGCTGAAACTTTACCTGATGAGTTTCCGGATGCACGGGGAATTCCACGAATCGTGCGTGAACAGGATCGCCAACGATCTGATAGACCTTTTAAAACCCGATTGGATCAGGGTTGAAGGGCGCTTCACCCCCCGCGGCGGTATAAGCTTCTGGCCTGTGGCGGAAAATGGGAGTAAGAAGTAGTACGCCGAGGACTACTGTCCTACAACGGCTCCTTATCCTCATACAAATATCCGTACCTGGCGTATTCTTTCCCGAACGACAGCGATTTTAAATCGTTCATCCGGTCCAGAAACACCTTGCCGTGCAGGTGGTCTATCTCGTGTTGCAACGCCTTGGCGAAAAAACCTTCCGCGTGGATGGTCAACGGCTCGCCATGCCGGTCCAGCCCTGTCACCACCACGTTGCGGGCGCGGCGCACAAGGCCCCAAAGGTCCGCCACGGATAGGCATCCTTCCCACCCTTCGTCCATCTCGGTGGAGAACGACGTGATCTTCGGGTTTATCACCACCGTCAGCGGCACGCTGGGCGAGTTTTTGTAACGCGGGTTGCCTTCCGCCTCCACCACGATTATCTGCGCCGGCTCGTGCACCTGCGGCCCGGCCAGCCCCGCCCCGTTGTATTCGCGCATGGTGTCTATCATGCTGTCTATTAAAAGCTGCACGTCGTCCGCCTTGACGATCTCCTCTGGCACAGGCTCCGCCTTCTTGCGGAGTATCGGGTTGCCCAGTTGGGCCACTTTAAGTATGGGCATGGTCTATCCGAAATACTTGGCCCGGTAATGCTCGAACGTCTCTATCGCCGTGCTCCTGCATTTGCCGCAGCCGGTTGATATCTTCGTGCGCTCCTGGAGCGTCTCAAAATCCGCGGCGCCTTCCAGCACCTGCTCCTCGATCTCGTGGTCGGTCACGTTCAAACACTCGCAGATGATCTTCGCCTTTTTCTCCAGTATCCGCCCTTCCTGGCCGCTCTTCGTGAAATAGTCGTTTATCGCCGCGCGCAGGGCCTTGTCCCCCAGCACGGAACAGTGGATCTTTATCGAGGGGAGTCCGCCGAGCCGGTCCATGATATTTTCCGGCTTTATCTTCAGCGCGTCTTCCACCTTCATTCCGCCGTTCTCCGTCACCATCACAGACATCATGGAGGTGGAGCCTATGGCCGAGGCGCATCCGAAAGTCTTCCATTTCAGGTCGTATATCCGCTCGGTTTCGTCCACCTTGATCCATACCTTCATCATGTCCCCGCAAGTGGGATTGCCCACCATCCCCACGCCGGACGGGGAATATTCCTCTTCGCTCGTTTTCAAAACGTTGCGCGGGTTGGAAAAATGGTCCATCACCGTGTCGCTATATCCGAAATTGGTGTCCTGCATCAAAAAAATATCCTCCAAATGTCCGGCTCGCATGGCGCCGTCAATTAATCATATTTTCTAATTATAGCCGATTTTCCCACCGGGAGGTTGTGATGGGAGATGAGGAGGGCGACTTCCTTTTCTTTGGAAAGAAAAGGAAGCGAAAAGAAACTTTATCTGCGCCGCTTGGGGGGATAAAATCCCCCACAAGACGGCGCACATGGTTTTCTTTTGGTTCTTTTCTTTTTCCTAAAAGAAAAGAACGTCCTCATCCTCCTCTCCATCATCCTCATCCCGCCGGGAATCTGGTATTATCAGGGTATGATAATTGATTCGCATGTGCATCTTGTGACCGCCGGAATGATAAAGCAGGCGAAGAAAAGCTGGGACAAGCTGTATCCCGGCGTGATGGACCGCGCGATGAAGAAAGAGCGGGGTCTTATCAACCGGGAGATGGTGGAGTTTCTGGGCAGGAACGGGGTGGAGAGCCTTGCCCGGATATGGGTGGAGGAACTGGACAGGAACGGGATAGACCGCGCGTTTTTCCTGCCGATCCGTGGCGACAGCGTGGGGGAGCTGGACGAGTTTGTTAGCATCCATCCGGAAAGGTTCACAGGCTACGCCATGCTGGACAATCCGGAGAAGAAATCCGCCGTGAAGACCTTCCGCAAGTGGCTGTCCACAGGGCGGATACGCGGGCTGAAACTTTACCCATGCCTGCAGATGGTGTCCATAGCGGACAAGCGGTTGTTTCCTATTTACGAGACGGCGGCGGAATTCAACGCCCCGGTGCTGATCCATTTCGGGATAACCCACGCCCCTGTGTCGGACTATCGTTACACCAACCCGATGGACTTGCAGTTGCCGTCCAAATTGTTTCCCGACACCACTTTTATAATGGCCCATTTTGGCGCCGGATATTTCCGCGAGGCGCTTTTGCTGGGATTCCATTCGGAGAACATATATCTGGACACATCCGGCACGAACAACTGGCGCACGTTTTTACCAGGTGTGATGCCGCTGGCCGAAATCTTCCGCCGCGCCATAGACGTTTACGGCGCCCGCAAGATACTTTACGGAACGGACACAGCCTTGAACGGCAAGACCGGCTACCGGACCTTCGTGCTCGAAGAGCAGAGAGCCGCGCTGGCGGAAATCGGGCTGGATGAAGAGAAACGCGCCATGATCATGGGCGGCAACGCCGAGAGGCTGTTTGGGACGTTGGGGTGATTCCTCCGGGAGCGCGGGCATCTTGCCCGCAAATCCTCATCGCGCTCTCGATGGGCGCGATGAGGATGAAGATTGCAAACAAAACCGGTTTATTAAAGCCTAGGGGTGAATGTCCGAATTCTCCACGTTAATGGAGCTTTCGATGCTCCATTAATGTGATGCGGGCGGGACTCCCGCGCTCCCGGGATACGGAGGATCAGGAATGAAAAGAACGAAGGCTGACGAACTGGCGGGCATGTTCAACATAAAAAGATCACGCTCCATCGAAGCGGTATTGAAAGCGGAAATCATTAACGCTGTATTGAAGGTGGTGGAGAAAGAGGGGCTCACCCATGTCCAGTTGGCCAAACGTTCCGGTTTGGCCCGGTCCACCGTCACGGGGATATTGAGCGGGAGCCTTCATAAAGTCACCCTTGACCGGGTTTTGAAACTGCTTGAAGGGGCAGACCTTACAGCGGAATTACGGGTGAAAAAAGCTGCGGCGTGAGCGAGGCCAGACCTGCCGCGTCCCCTTAAAGATTCGTCTCCCGCACAAAATCCGGGCTCAGGCGAATTCTTAGGCGCTGATATTGTCCATTTGTAAATAAGTCACTTCGGAAATGTTAGCCTTTTCTTTCGCGTGCTCGATGGTCATGCTCACAAGGTTGCCTTTGCCATCAAGGTCTATATACAGGTTTTCCGATATTTCTTTTGTTTGGACGGCTGGCTCTCCTGAAAATTCGATGAACGCCGTATCTGTGTCCGCGAAATACCGGATTTTCATTTTTTGTCCTCTTTTTTAAAGCCTCTATCAAAGAAAGCGTTGTGGACGGTTTCCCCGTCTTCCAGAAGTATCACCCTCAGATACTTGTCCCTATCCTTTATATATTAACCGTCTCATAATAGTATTGACATAAGTGGATATATGCGTTACGCTGTAGTCCATGAAGAATACAGATGGGCGCGGGCTTGATAGTAAGACATTGACGCAGTTGCGCAAGCGGGCTGTGGCCTGTGTGCAGAGC
>JACRLM010000037.1 GCA_016235255.1 Nitrospinota bacterium
TCCATTCTTCCCTTGCCAGTTTTCCCGTTACCGTTTACTCTTTTCATGTGACCTCCTTGCTTTCCGTTGTTTTCGTTCAAAAACATGGTAGCAGGTGAGGTCATACCTTCGTTTCAACTAAGTTTAGGACACTTTCAGTTTGGCCTGCAAGCTTTTCATATCATTTCCCCAAGTGAGCCTTCGCGGTTTTGTTGATAAATCCCGGCCTGTACCGGGTTATCAATATATTAAATTGACTGTTTTCGCTTATAGATGTCTCAAGTATGTCACAATTCGATTAGGCGCCGCAACAAGCTTGTAAGGCGCGGCAAGCCCGCCGCAAAACCGCTTATTTCGCCTGTGAAGGGACTCGCTGGATGATGTTTAATTTATTGACTACATCCTTCACCCCTTCGGTGGCGCGGGTTATGTCCACGGCGCGCTGGGCTATCTCGTCTGACGGGGCGTCGCCTGAAAGCGTTGCCACCCCTTCGTTGACTGAAACCGATATGTCCCTGGCCGGGACGGAGTCATCCTTCATAATACGGGCCACGACGCGGGCCTTCACGGCGCTGTCGGAAAAGAAATCCTTTGCGCTGCTCCATTTATCGTCCATGGAGGCGCCGATTTTCTCCATGGTCCCTTTTTGCTCGTCGGCGGCGAAGGCGGGGGAAAACGTCAGCGTGAAAAGCAACGCGGCGGCGGTCAAAATCTTTGGCATCGGGCCCCTCCGTTAAAGTGGAAAGCGACAAATGGGATTATAGTCCAGTTTTGTCTCCGGATGGGAACAGCAAAAGGTGGAGGTGTGCTTGAATAATATATACAATATGTGTATACTTGATCCATGGGATTCGAGTGGGACGAGAACAAGAACGAAAAGAACAGGATTAAACACGGGATAAGCTTCGAGGACGCGGCGCTGATATTTGACCATGCGGTGGCCGAGCGGCCGGTGGACTGGTCCGGACCTGAAAAGCGCATACAGGCTTTTGGTGAAGTTCAGGGGATTGTCATAACGGTCATTTATACCTGGAGAGGGCCTTTTCGAAGGCTGATTTCCGCGAGGAAAGCTGGAAAAAATGAAAGAGAAAACTATTTCAAGATACAAAAGCGTTAAACAGATGCCCAAAGGCAAGACCGACTGGAAAAAGCTTCAGGCCATTTCGGACGTGGAGATTGCGGCCTCGGTGAAAGATGATCCCGATGCGCCTCCAATGGTTGACGCCGAATGGTTCAAGACCGCCAAAATCACCGCGCCTGAAAGCAAGAAGCACGTTTCCATCCGTCTTGACACCGAAGTGGTCAAGTGGTTCAAGTCGCATGGACGCGGTTATCAGACCCGGATCAACGCCCTTCTGCGCGCCTATATGGACAGCCACAGGCATGCGGGACGGTGAGATTTGACGCAAAGCGCCGCCTCGTATAACTTGCCGTGATGCGATCCAACGAAAATATCGTAAAAGCCGTGGAGCCCGCCGCGCGGGAGTATTTCGCGGACGCCCGTGGCTCGCACGGGTGGGACCATGTGCTGCGGGTGCTCCACCTTTGCGAGCATATCGGCAGGGAAGACGGGCTGGACATGACCGTGCTGAGGCTGGCGGCGCTTCTGCACGATGTGGGGAGGAGCCAGTCCGACAGGCAGGGCGGGGCCACATGCCACGCGGCGCTGGGGGCGGACATCGCACGGGAAGTGCTGCTGAAGGCCGGGGCGGGGGAGGTGTTGATAGAAAACGTGGTCCATTGCGTGGCGGCCCACAGGTTCCGCGGCGGGGTTGCGCCCGAAAGCCCGGAGGCCAAGGCGCTTTTCGACGCGGACAAGCTCGACGGCATCGGCGCGGTGGGGATAGGGCGGGCGTTCCAGTTCGCCGGAGAGGTTGGGGCCAGGCTGCACGACCCCGATGTGGACATAGACAAGACCCAATCATACAGCCAGGACGATACCGCGTACCGTGAGTATCTTGTGAAACTGCGTCACGTGAAGGAACGGATGCTCACCGCCGCCGGGAAAAGGATCGCCGGGGAGCGCCACGCTTTCATGGAAGAGTTTTTCGGGCGGTTGAACGCCGAGGTGATGGGGGATATGTAGGGGCAAGACACGCCGTGCCCGAAGCCGTGATCCCGATAGCCGTGACGATGGCGCCGCACATTTTAGGAATCCGTGGTCAGCGACCACGGGAATATGCTATACTTGTATAGCAATATCAGGAGATCATACAAAATGCTTGCTTTAAGGCTTCCCCCGGAAGTGGAAAAACGTCTTGAAAAACTCGCCAAAAAGACTGGCCGTACAAAGAGCTATTACGCCAGGCAGGCCATACTCGAATATATTGACGATATGGAGGACATCTACCAGGCGGAGAACGAGTTAGAAAATCTGCGGACCGGAAAGAGCCGTACATATACAATTGAAGAGGTAGCAAAAGACCTTGGCCTGGACGATTGAGATATCCACCACACCTAGAAAGGTTTTGGCCAAGCTGGATCGTTCGGTATCCAGGAGGATTTTCGATTTTCTCATCCGTCGCGTCGCAGTTCTGGACGATCCGAGAAGCATAGGGGAGCCTCTCAAAGGTCCGCGTTTCGGAATGCTATGGAAATATCGCGTGGGGGACTATCGCATCCTGTGCGATATCCGCGACAATGAAGTTGTCATACTCGTCGTCCGCATCGGGCATCGAAAAGATATTTATTCCTGACAGCAGCCCGCCTGACAGCCCCGCCAAAATCCGAAAAATCGTGTTTCCACGGACGGCAAGACGCGTATAATACCCACCTGCCCCTATTGTGGGCGAATGCGCCTAAAACCGGCTTTTGGGAGGACTGGATAACTTGATACCACGCTACACCCGCCCCGCGATGGAGCGGATATGGTCCCTTGAGAACAAATACGCCACATGGCTGAAGATAGAGGTGCTCGTGTGCGAGGCCTGGGAGAAAAAAGGGGCGATCCCGTCCGAGGCGTTGCGCACAATCCGGTCGAAGGCCGATTTCAACGTCAAGCGCATCGCAAAGATAGAGGCGGAGGTGAAGCACGACGTGATCGCGTTCCTCACATCCGTGGCGGAGAGCGTGGGGCCGGACTCGCGGTTCATACACCTTGGAATGACAAGTTCGGACGTGGTGGACACGGGGCTTGCCTGCCTGCTCGTCCAGTCGGCGGAGATAATATTGGACGACGTGGACGACCTGCTAAAGGCGCTAAAGAAGCGGGCGTTCGAATTCAAGGAGACGGTGTGCATAGGGCGTTCCCACGGCATCCATGCCGAGCCGGTGACATTCGGGCTTAAGCTGGCCCTGTGGCATGCCGAGATGGTGCGCAACCGCAAAAGGCTTAAGACCGCCCGGGACACGGTGGCCATCGGAAAACTTTCCGGAGCTGTCGGCACCTACGCCAACATTGATCCGGACATAGAGAAGTATGTGTGCAAAAAGCTTGGCCTGAAACCCGCCCCCATCGCCACCCAGGTGATCCAGCGGGACAGGCACGCCGAATACATGTCGGCCCTGGCCATCACGGCCTCCACGGTGGAGAAGATCGCCGTGGAGCTGCGCCACCTGCAGCGCACGGAGGTGCTGGAGGCGGAGGAGAAGTTCACCGCAGGCCAGAAAGGGTCCTCGGCCATGCCGCACAAGCGCAATCCCATCACCGCCGAAAACCTGACGGGGCTGGCCCGCATCATCAAGGGGAACCTTTTCCCGGCGCTGGACAACGTGGCGCTGTGGCACGAGCGGGACATATCGCACTCGTCGGTGGAGCGGGTGATATTCCCCGATTCGACCATATTGATGGACTACATGTTAAGCAAGCTTAAGGGGCTTATCGAGGGGCTTGTGGTGTATCCGGAAAACATGGTGGAGAACCTGGAGAAGACGCGGGGGCTGATATTCTCCCAGAAAATACTGCTCGACCTTGTTGAGGCGGGGATGAGCAGGGAGGACGCATACGCCGTCGTGCAGCGGGTGGCGATGAAATGCTGGAAGGAGAAGGAGCAGTTCCTCGACCTTTTGCTGGCCGAGCCGAAAGTGCGCGGGGTGCTGACCAAGGAACAGGTTGAAGAATCATTCGACTTGGCCTATCATTTGAAGAATATAGACTATATCTTCGACCGCGTATTCGAAAGCGAGGACTAAATGGCCGTGGATGCTGTAACAAGAGGTGACGCTCTTTACGAGGGGAAAGCGAAGATCATATACTCCACCTCGTCGCCAGACCTGTTCATCCAGTACTTCAAGGATGACGCGACTGCGTTCAACGGCAAGAAAAAAGGGACCATCACCAACAAGGGGGTGTGCAACAACGCCATATCCTCCCACATCTTCGGCCTCCTGGAAAAGGAAGGGATCAAGACCCACTATGTGGACACCCCGTCCGAGCGGGAGATGGTGGTGAAAAAGGTCTCCATCATCCCTGTGGAGGTGGTGATGCGAAACGTCGTGGCCGGGTCGCTTTCCACCCGGATGGGCGTTCCGGAGGGGACCACGCTTTCCGAGCCTGTGCTGGAGTATTACTACAAGAACGACGAACTGGGCGACCCGATGATTAACCAGCATCACATCCGGGCGTTCAACCTTGCCACGGACGAGGAGATGCGGACGGTGGCGGACCTTTCATTCAGGATCAACGGCTGGCTGACGGCGTTTTTCACAAGGATGGGGATAACGCTTGTGGACTATAAGCTGGAGTTTGGCAGGAGCCCGGAAGGTGTGCTGCTGGCCGACGAGATCAGCCCGGACGGATGCCGCCTTTGGGACAAGGCCACCGGGGAGAAGATGGACAAGGACAGGTTCCGGCGCGACCTGGGCAGGCTCACCGAGGTGTACGAGGAGATGCGCGGCCGGGTTCTGGCGGCGCGTTGAGGGGACGGCGGGGATAGATGAAAGCAAAAATCACTGTGACGTTGAAGACCGGGATACTCGACCCGCAGGGCCGGGCGATCCAGGGGGCGCTGGAATCACTGGACGGGCGGGACGTGAAGAATGTCCGCGTCGGCAAGCTTATCGAGATCGAGCTCGAAGAGCGGGACCGCGAAGCGGCCATGGCCAAGCTAAAGCTGATGTGCGACAAGCTCCTGGCCAACCCGGTGACGGAGAATTACAACATCGAGATAGTCTCCGCCTGAACAGATGAACCAGAGGAACGGCGAGCAGATCAAGACCCTGATGTTCGAGGTGCCGGAGTTTGACCAGCTTTCCAACGAGGAAATAGACATACTTGCCAAACATATCTTCCACAAGAGCGTTCCGGCGGGGACGGTGCTTTGCAAGGAAGGGATGTCCGGGGACTCGCTTTTCTATATCGTCAACGGGAAGATAGAGATCAGGAAAGAGTCCATGGACGGCCGGCAGACAGTGCTGGCCAGGTTTAACAAAGGGGCGTCCGTTGGGGAGATGAGCCTTGTGGAGGAATCGCCCCGGTCTGCCACGGCGACGGCGGTGGAGGACGTGGAGCTTTTGATCCTCACCAGGGGGAGCTTTGAGACGTTGCTCAATGAAAATCCATACGTGGGGGTGAAGATACTGCGGAACATCGCAAAGGCCCTTTCGCGCAGGCTTCGGTTCACCTCCGGCCGGTTCGCCGACGTTTTCAAGTGAAATAGATGAAATTCGCCGTAATAGTATTTCCGGGCTCCAATTGCGATCACGACTGCTACCACGCCCTCAAGCACGACCTTGGGGTGGACGTGGAGTTCGTGTGGCACACGGAGCGCTCTTTGGACGGATACGACATGGTGACGCTTCCCGGGGGATTCTCCTATGGGGATTACCTGCGGGCAGGCGCCATCGCGCGGTTTTCGCCTGTGATGGGGGCCGTGGAGCGGTTCGCAAAAAGGGGCGGGCCGGTGCTGGGGATATGCAACGGTTTCCAGATTCTCACGGAAGCGGGCCTGCTGCCGGGGGCGCTGGCGCATAACGAGCATATGAAGTTCATATGCAAGGACGTCCACGCGCGGGTGGAGACTTCCAATTCGTTCGCCACCGGGGGGATTGAAAAGGGAAAGGTCCTGCGCATCCCCGTCGCCCACATGGAGGGGCGGTACACCGCCCCGGATGAGACATTAAAGAAGCTTTTGGACGAAGACAGGGTATTATTAAGATATTGTGAAAAAGACGGGCGGGTGACCGGCGAGGCCAACCCGAACGGTTCGGCGATGAACATAGCCGGAGTTCTTTCTGAAAAACGCAACGTGGCCGGCATGATGCCGCATCCGGAAAGGGTCTGCGAATCGGCCCTGGGCGGAACGGACGGACTGGCGGTCTTCGAGTCCATCATTAGCAGTCTTAGCGCGGTCTAGGTCTTGCGGCCCATGCGGGGCGCAGGGCGGCCGTGTTTGTTTCCTGAAGTCCATTATTTGAGGTTGAAGTATCAGTTTGAGCACTCAGTTTGCCAGCGACAAACCGGAGACCGGCGTGAAAGCGATGTCCAAGCAGTCGTGGGATATGTCCTACAGCGTTGGTGTCGCCAAATTCGACGATCAGCACAAGGTCCTCTTTGAATATCTTAACCAGATGCACGACGCGATCCGGACCAACCCCACGGCGGAGGCCATCGGCGTGGTGCTCGAAGGGCTTGTCAACTATACGTTGACCCATTTCTTCGACGAGGAGATCGAGCTTATGAAAAACGGCTACCCGGACTATGAGCGGCACCGGGAAGAGCACGACAAGCTGGTTTCGGCGGCGCGCGATTTCGTGGTGCGGTTCAAGACCGGCAAGTCCACCCCCCGCAGGCTGACGGTGGAGATCATCGCGGTGCTCACAGAATGGCTCAAGGACCATATCATGGTGGCGGACAAGAGATACAGCGACTTCCTCAACGCCAGGGGCGTGAAGTGACCTTGCCCGCCCTTTGGCGCCACATGACATGTCCGCACGCCAGCTTCCCGGAGGAAAAAGGGCTGGACGGCTCCGGCAGTTGCAGGACGTTCCTTGCCATCCATTGCGCCTTGCCCGGCGCCCACGCGCGGAAAAACATGCCGTGCCGGGCGCAGGTGGCGAAAAAAGAAGATTCCAACGGAGCCGCATGATGGGCAAAGAAGAGCTGGAGGAAGGAAGCTCCCTTTCGCTGGACTTTGAGAAGCGCGGCGGACTGCTGCCGGTGATAGCCCAGGACGCTTCGGACGGTTCAGTTCTCATGCTCGGCTATGTGAACCGCGAAGCGCTCGACGAGACGGTCAGGTCCGGCGTGGCGGTGTTCTGGTCCACCTCGCGCGGCGCATTATGGAAAAAAGGGGAGACCTCCGGTGATTACCTGAAGATGGTGGACATATACGTGGACTGCGACCAGGATGCGCTGATATACGTTGTGGCCCCGCAAGGCGCCGGAGCCTGCCACACCAAGGATCCGAAAAGCGGCGCCGCGCGCAAAAGCTGCTTTTACCGGAAGATTGATTTTAGGACCGGGAAGCTTGCGGACAGAGAGTGAACAATGTTGATGACACGTTGACACAAATGAAACTCTCCCGGCATATAAGAAACAACATGCGCCTTTACGGCATTTCGGAAGAAGACATATCGCTTGCGATCCAGTCTTAAGATTCCATATTCGAGGAAGAAGGCAAGGTCACTGTCATAAAGTCGTTTCACGGGAGATTTTCAGGATTTCCCTTGAAAGTTGTTTTCAAACCGGGCGCTAATGCCTTTATAATAACCGCGTATCCTTATAAAAAGGCGTTTGACGGAAATAAATCATGAAAGTCCAGTACGACGAAGAAGCAGACGCGGCGTATATACAGCTTTCCTCCGGATCGCCGGACGGGGCGGTGGAAATCGAGGATGGCGTCATATTGCACACAACAAAAGAGCATTCCATTATCAGCATAGAAATCCTTGACGCCAGCAAGAAATTTCCTATCCAGAACCTTTACACGCTGGAACGCGCTTCATAGAGTTTTATGTTGCTTCGCCGGGGGCGCCGACCCCGGTCTTCAATTTATTGGATTAAGAGGAACTGTGGTCGGCGACCACGGGGAAACATTTGATACGGAAAATGGCTCGCCTGAAAAAACACCTGTTAGCAACAAATAGAAATGTCCGGTTTAGTAGCACATGAATTGTCCGCTTTGTCCATCCGGTGATTTCCGATTAATCCCGGCGGGGCCGCAAGCGGCGGACAGTTACGCCGCGGCCTTCCTTTTCTTTTTGATTTCA
>JACRLM010000038.1 GCA_016235255.1 Nitrospinota bacterium
GTAGCGGCCCTTGATTTTCGCAAGGTATTCTTTTCTGGCGCTTTTGCCCATATTCCATGCTCCCTTCGGTTACATGAAACATGAGGCATCGAATCATTTTCGCCTAATTCTTCGGTTACTTTTAATATGAGGCAATTCGTCCAGCTAACGAATCCCTTGCCCGGGCGCATGGCTTTGTGGTCTAATAATACGTTATTGTCTTGCCGGAGCATTGGGCTGTGGCGAGGCATGGCTAAAACACATGTTTCCCGCTGGTGGAAAAAGCAGGTGCGGCCTTTAAGTTAAGGCCGTTTCGCCTCCGGAAATACGGGAAACAGAGGAAAAACTTGCTTTATAGGAGCTATTTTCGATGCAAGCTGTGACGATCAAGGAAATGATGGAAGCCGGTGTCCACTTCGGCCACCAGACAAAGCGCTGGAACCCGAAAATGAAGAAGTTCATTTTCGGCTCGCGCAACGGGATTTACATTTTCGACCTTCAAAAGTCCTCCAAGCTTTTCAACAAGGCCTTGGAGAAGGTGAAGGAAATAGGCGCCAACGGAGGCACGATCCTTTTCGTGGCCACCAAGCCGCAGGCGCGCGCCATAGTGGTGGAAGAGGCCGGCCGCTGCGGGATGCCGTTCGTGGTGGAACGCTGGCTTGGCGGGATGCTCACAAACTTCGAGACCGTGCGCAAGAGCGTTGCCAGGCTCAAGGAGCTCGACGGGATGGCCGATGACGGCACGTTCGAGGTGCTGTCGAAAAAAGAGGTGATCCAGCTCCAGAAAGAGCGCGAAAAGCTCCACAAGAACCTCAACGGCATCAGGAACATGGAAAAGCTTCCGGACGCCATGTTCATAATAGACACGAAGAACGAGCGCATAGCCCTCACCGAGGCGCTGCGTCTGCATATCCCTGTCGTTGGCATAGTGGACACGAATTGCGACCCTGAAGGGATCGAGTACATCATCCCCGGGAATGACGACGCGATACGCTCCATCAGGCTGATCTCATCGTCCGTCGCCTCCGCATTCAACGAAGGGAAGGAAGAGTATGCGATGAAGCAGAAGGCCGTTTCCGAGGAGCGCGAGCGGGCCCAGGCGGCCAAGCGCGCCGAGGAGCAGGCCCGGCGCGAGGCGCAGGTGAAAGAGGCGGAGGCCAAGGCCGCGGAGGGCGGGGACGCGGCCGCGCAGGCCTGATTCCGGTTGCTCAAACGTCAATAATCAAAGAGCGGGGAAGTTTTTAAAGCTTCCCCGCGCATCGCAAGGAATAAAGAGGAAAAATGGCGACAATCACTTCTGAAATGGTAAAGGACCTGCGCCAGCGGTCGGGCGCGGGGATAATGGAATGCAAGGAAGCCCTCGGTGAGACCGGGGGGGACATGGAGGCGGCCCTCGACTTCCTCCGCAAGAAAGGCGCCGCCAAGGCTGCCAAGAAGGCGGACAGGAGCACGAAGGAAGGCGCCATCGCCGGTATCGCCACGGACAAGAGCGCGGCCCTGGCCGAACTGAAATGCGAGACCGATTTCGTCGGCCGCAACGACGTTTTTCAGAAACTTGTGAAGGACATCACCGCTCATGTGCTATCCAGCCCGCAAGCCGATGACGCGGCTTTCGCGGCCCAGCCCTTCGCTTCGGACGCTTCCAGGACGGTCAACGACATCGTCACCGCCAAGATCCACGAGCTCGGCGAGAACATCACCATCGGCCGGCGCGTACGGTTCGACCTTTCGGGGCCGGGCGGTTTCGGGCTGTATATCCACGGCGGCGGCTCCATCGGCGTCCTTGTGGAAGTTGGAAGCGCCTCGGCGGACATCGCCGGGAAAGACAAATTCAAGGAGCTTTGCAGGGACATCGCCATGCACGTGGCCGCGTCCAGCCCCATAGCGGTGACCCCGGCGGAAGTGCCGGCGGACCTGCTCGCGCGCGAGAAGGCTGTGTTCGAGGCGCAGGCGGCGGAGTCCGGCAAGCCGGCCAACATCATCCCGAAGATCGTGGAAGGGCGCGTGGCCAAATATTATTCGGAGTCCTGCCTTATCGAGCAGGCCTTCGTGAAAGACCCGGACAAGAGCGTGAAGAAACTTCTGGCCGAGGCGTCCAAAGAGCTTGGCGGTGAAGTGACCATCCGCAGGTTCCGCAGGCTTCAACTGGGAGAGTAGTCTTGCCAGAAAGAATTTTGACTGCAGTGACAGCATGAAACCATCGCCGCTTCACCGGGGCCGGCCGGCCCCGGTCTTCCCTGCGCTGTCAGGAGGCCGTGGTCAGGCGACCACGGGGAAGCCCTAAAAGGACGTCCGACGACTTGCTGTCCGAGGACCTGTTGGAGAAAGAGGTGTGGAAATGGAGGAGGGGAAACTTCCATTCAGGCGCGTCCTGCTTAAAGTGACTGGCGAGGCGTTCGCGGACGCCGGCAAACAGGGTATAGGCGTGGCCGCCTTGAGCCATCTGGCCCAGGAGATCAAGGACGTGGCAGCCATCGGCGTGCAGATGGCGGTGGTGGTGGGGGGCGGGAACATCTTCCGTGGCGCGGTGGCCAGCGAAAGCGGGATGGACCGGGTGTCGGCGGACTATATGGGGATGCTGGCCACGATGATAAACGGCCTTGCCCTCCAGAACGCGCTGGAGCGGATAGACTGCCAGACCCGCCTTCTGACTTCTATCGACATCCACCAGCTCGCCGAGCCTTATGTGCGAAGGCGCGCCGTCCGCCACCTTGAAAAAGGGAGGGTGGTCATATTCGCCGGCGGCACGGGCAACCCTTATTTCACCACCGACACCACTGCGTCGTTGCGCGCGATGGAGATCGGCGCGGAGGTGATAATGAAAGCGACCAAGGTTGACGGGGTGTATGACGCGGATCCGATGAAGGTGAGCTCCGCCCGCAAGTACACGGAGCTTAAGTTCATAGACGTGCTCAAGAACAACCTGAAGATAATGGACGCGGCGGCAATATCGTTGTGCATGGACAACCAGGTCCCGATAATCGTGTTCAACATGACGGTGCCGGGGAACATCAAAAGGGTGCTCACCGGCGAGAAGATCGGGACCATAGTGAGAGGGGTCTGAAATGCTGAACAACCTTTTTGACGATTTGAACCGGAAGATGGACGGCGCCATCGAGCACCTTGGCAAGGAGTTCGGCGGCGTGCGGACGGGGAGGGCCTCCGTGGCCCTGCTCGACGGGATTAAGGTGGACTATTACGGCACGGAGACGCCGCTAAACCAGGTGGCCTCCGTCAGCACGCCCGACTCGCTGACCATCGCCATACAGCCGTGGGAAGCGAAGATGATCCCGGTGATAGAGAAGGCCATATTGACCTCCGGGCTGGGGCTAAACCCCGCCAACGACGGCAAGGTGGTGCGCATCAACATGCCGTCGCTCACCGAGGAGCGCCGCAAGGAGCTGACCAAGGTGGTGCGCAAGATATCCGAAGAGTCGAAGGTGGCCCTTCGCAACCTGCGCCGCGAGGGGCTGGAAAAGGTGAAGAAGCTGGAAAAGGACAAGGCTGTTTCCGAGGATGACGCGCACAAGGCCGGGGAGAAGATACAGAAGATCGTGGACGACCATATCGGCTCCGTGGACAAGAAGACCGCCGCTAAGGAAAAAGAGATAATGGACCGGTGACCGGCCGCCAACCCTGACAATGACGGACGAGCGCCTCACCGCCGGACTGGACCTGCGCCGCCTGCCCGCGCACATAGCCATAATCATGGACGGCAACGGGCGCTGGGCCAAAAAGCGGCTGCTCCCCAGGATCGCCGGGCACAGGGCGGGGGTGAAGGCTGTGGACAGGGTGGTCACCTTCTGCCGCGAGACCGGCGTGGGCCATCTTACCTTGTACTCGTTCAGCTCTGAAAACTGGAAACGCCCAGCCGAGGAAGTCGGCGCGCTGATGGGCATTTTGCGCGAATACCTGGAACGGGAGCTTGGCAGGATGCTCAAGGAAGACATCAGGTTCAACGTGATCGGCGTGAGGGAAGACCTGCCGGGATTCGCCCGGGAAGCAGTGGAATCGGCCATGGAGCGCACGAAAAACAACAAAGGGATGACCCTCACCCTGGCGCTTTCCTACGGCGCGCGCGACGAGATGGTGCGGGCGATAAGAAAGATCGCGAAGGCGGCCCGCGACGGCGCCCTCCAGCCCGAAGACATCGGGGAAGAACATATCAGCGCCTTGCTTGACACCGGTGACATGCCCGACCCGGACCTTTTGATAAGGACATCCGGCGAGGTGCGCTTAAGCAACTTCATGCTGTGGCAGACCGCCTATACGGAACTTTATTTCACGGACAAACTATGGCCCGATTTTGAGGGACGGGACGTGGCGGAGGCCATAGCCGCGTTCCAGAAAAGGGAAAGACGCTTCGGGAAGACCACGGAGCAGATTTCCGGCGGAAGGGGGTGAGCCATGGCGCTAAGGATTATTAGCGGCGTGGCGCTGGCCGCGGTGGCGCTGGCGGTCCTGCTGTCCGGGACTCCGCTGATGTTCTTCGTTTTCATGGGGGTGTTCGCGGCGCTGGGGCTGTGGGAGTTTTTCGCGATGATGAAGGCCGGCGGCGAACCCTCGCTACCCGCGGCCGGGATAGTCTTCGGGCTGGGGCTTTACGCGGCGATGTTCTTCCTCGGCCCGGAAGGCTTTTTCATGCTTGCATCCCTCGCGCTTATCGCCATATTCGGCGCCGCTCCCTTCTCCGGCGCGACAGACGCGTACAGGGCCGCGGCAAACACCGTGTTCGGTATATTTTACATTTCGCTCACCTTCGGCTCCGCCGCGTTGATAAGGACGCTGCCGGACGGGGCCATGATAACCGTCATGCTGGCGCTGGCAAACGTCCTTTGCGACTCCCTGGCCTATTTCACCGGCAGGGCCATCGGCAAGACCCCGCTGGCGCCATCCATCAGCCCGAAAAAGACGGTGGAAGGCTTTATCGGCGGCTTCATTGGCGCCGTGGCCGGGGCGGTGATAATAAAAATACTTTTCCTCCCTGCGCTCGCCTTGGGCCACGCGGCCATCGCAGGGGTGATCGTGGGGATTGTGGGGCCTGCGGGCGACCTTGCCGAGTCCGCTCTGAAAAGAAAAATGATGGTGAAGGATTCGGGCTCCATAATCCCCGGCCACGGCGGCGCGCTGGACAGGATGGACAGCGTGATGTTCAACGCGGCGGCGCTGTACGTCTATTTCAAGGCGGTGGCGCTGGCATGAAATCCATATCGATATTGGGCTCCACCGGCTCCATCGGAGTCAACGCCCTGTCCATAATAGAAAGCAGGCCGGACCTTTTCCGGGTGGTGGCGCTGGCCGCCCGTTCGTCCGCCGAAAAGCTTGCCGGGCAGATAGAAAAGTTCAGGCCGAAAATCGTCTGCGTGGCGGACAAGGAGAAAGCGGCGCGGCTTCGCGGGATGATAAAACGCCGGGTGAAGATCGTCACCGGGGCCGAGGGAGTGATCGAATGCGCCACTCATCCGGAGGCGGACATGACCCTTTCGGCGATAGTGGGAGCCTCCGGTCTGCCGCCGACGATGGCGGCCATCATGGCCGGCAAGACCGTGGCCCTGGCCAACAAGGAGACCCTTGTGGTGGCCGGCGAGATCGTGATGAAAGAGGCGCGGCGGCGCAAGGTGAAGATAATCCCGGTGGACAGCGAACACTCCGCGATCTTCCAGGCCCTGCGCGGCGAGAAGATGGGCAATATCCGCAAGATCATCCTCACCGCGTCCTCCGGCCCGTTCCTGCGGTATTCGGCGGGGCAGATGGAAAAAGTTACCGTGGAACAGGCGCTAAACCATCCCAACTGGAACATGGGGCCGAAAATAACCATAGACTCCGCCACGATGATGAACAAGGGGCTGGAGGTCATCGAGGCGCGCTGGCTGTTCAACCTGCCGCCGGAGAAGATTGACGTGGTGGTCCATCCGCAAAGCGTGATCCATTCGATGGTGGAGTTCTGCGATTCGTCGGTGATAGCCCAGATGGGCCTGCCGGACATGCGCACACCGATATCCTTCGCCTTGGGGTATCCGGACAGAGTGGCCGTGGATTTGCCCAGCCTGGACCTGGCCAAGATCGGCCGGTTGACCTTCGAGGAACCGGACACGGCGCGGTTCCCCGCGCTGCGGCTTGCCTATGAGGCGATGCGGACCGGCGGCTCCGCCACAGCCGTGTTAAACGCGGCCAACGAGGTGGCGGTGGAGGCGTTCCTGGCCGGGCGGATCGGGTTCACGAGAATAGCCGGAATCGTGGAGAACATACTGGGAACCTGCGAAACAGGCCGGATAAACACGCTGGCCGACGCGCTGGCCGTGGACCACAGGGCCAGGGTGGCCGCGCGGGAAATGATTGGCGGATGAACATACTGCACGTCCTTTTCTCCCGCGGATGGGGCGGGATGGAACGCTATGCGCTTGAACAGGCCCGCCGGATGGCCGCAAAGGGACACGGCATAACCTTCATATCAAGGGCCGGGGCGCCGCTCTCCAAGGCGTTGCGCGCAGAGACTGGTTTTAAAACGCTCGAACTCGACCCGGTGAAGTATGTGGACGTTGGGGCCATGCTGGCCATCAGGTCCATCGTGAAAAATTCCGGCGTCAACGTTGTCCACGCCCATACTTCCGCCGACCTTGGGCTTATCGTTCCCGCGCTTTGGGGACTTGGTGGTGTGAGACTTGTGTTTTCCAACTACATGCTCGTCCCCGCGCCGAAAAAAGACATTTATCACAGGCTTGAATACGGCCGGGTGGACGCGTTGCTGGCCGCGTCTGAATATATCCGCAAGAACGCGGTGGAGTATCTTCCCGTCGCCCCGGAGAAAACAGTCACGCTGCCATACGGGCTCGACCTTGCCAGGTTCAACCCGGAATCGGTGAAGAAGGGTGCGTTGCGGGAGAAGTATGGTATCGGCGCCGCAAAATTGATCGGTGTGATAAGCAGGCTGGAGCCGCTCAAGGGGCAGATGGAAATGATAGAGGCGATGCCGGCCATTTTGAACAGCCATCCGGAAAGCATGCTGGTCCTGACCGGAGACGAGACGCCGGAGCTTGCCGGGCAGTACAGGCATGTTCTGGAGGCGAAGGTGGATGAGCTGGGAGTGGGGGAGCGCGTCCTGTTCACCGGGGCCACGGACGACACGGCGGCCGTTCTGGCCGATCTGGACATTTATGTGTTGCCTTCGCATGGGGAGACTTTCTCGCTGGGTTGCCTGGAGGCGATGGCGATGGGGAAGGCTGTGGTGGGGACGAACTCGGGCGGCACGCCGGAAATGCTAGATAACGGCGGATGCGGCCTGCTGGCCGAACCCAAAGATCCCGGATCGCTGGCAAAGCCGGTCATCAAGCTTTTGGACGGACCAGCCCTTGCCGCCGATTTGTCCGCAAAAGCGCGGCGCAAAGTGGTTGGCGCTCATGGGATGGAACCAGTGATGGATAGGCTTTCGGCCATATACGAAGGACGCTTTAATAACTGAAGCCGGAAGAAATTAAACCAAAGAGACACTGAGACAAAAAAATAAAACTCTGTGCCTCCGTGCCTCTGTGGTGAAAATCTCCCTGCTACTTTTGATAGCGGACGTGATAGTATAATTGCTCGTTCTGAAACGCTAACACCAGGCGGCGGAAGCGCCGGGTCTTACGCGATCGTTAACCGTGGACCCCGTCAGGCCCGGAAGGGAGCAGCGGCAGCGGAGCTTTCGATGCGCTGTAAGGCGCCCGGCGCTATCGCCGCCTGGTTTTTTTTACGTCCACCCGAATTGGATAACATATTTAGAGAGAGCAACACACCTCCCCCTCTGTGCCTCCGTGTCTCTGTGGTGATAATTCAGGTTTTTTTATGCTTCCCCGTGGTCGCCTCGGGCTGTTGCCCAAATGCTCATCGGGGTGTTCTTCAACACATAATCCGTATGGCTATAGGACGGCGGGGTGACGCCTCCGGCTCAAACACCCCGCCGAGCAATTAACAACACAGTTCCCTCTCTGTGCCTCTGTGGTTTATCTTCCTTCCCGGCGGGCGTCAGGCGGCGTTGGCGGCCATGGCGGCGAGCCTGGCCTGGCGTTTTTCTTCACGCTCCTTTAGCTGGGCTTCGAGCGCTTCCTTGATTCCCTTGATCATTTCCTGCTGCTGGGCGGCCATGGTCCTTATACGCGAGTCCATGGTGATGCAATGGACAGTGGCCAATACCCCCGCAATCCCAATGAAACCAAACTCAAGGGTTATGGCTAGCCGTAGCGCCGTGTCCAATATATCAAAAACCATCATGGGCCTCCCTGTCACAGGTTATTTATCGGAAACAGGGGTGAAATACTTGAATTCATTCGCCCGGCGCAATAAAAATAAGGGGCGGCCCAGAGCCGAAAAAATGGCCCGGTACCGCCCGCCATCAGGCCAGCGCGCCGTCTGGAATTCAAACGGCGCGCCCAGAATGGTTATTTAGCGTGCAGCTGCTCGTACTTGGCCTGCAGCTCTTCGCGGGTCTCCGTATGGTCGGGATCCGCGACGATGCAGTCCACCGGGCAAACGTCCACGCACTGGGGCTCTTCATAGGCGCCCACGCACTCGGTGCACTTTGCCACGTCAATCACATAAATGTCTTCCCCTTCCGAGATCGCCTCGTTGGGGCATTCCGGCTCGCACACGCCGCAGTTAACGCATTCCTCATTGATGATCAAAGCCATTGTCTATCTCCAAAAATAAAATCAAACCAAAGCGCCAGATGTCTGCTGGCGGTATTGCTCAGCCTGGTACATGAAAGCTTCAAGCCGGGTCTGCGTCCCCGTTTCCTCCGTCCCGTCGAAGTCCAGGTTCAGCCATGGGATGTTGTTATGGTCCTCGCGCATCTTCTTGGAGATCGCCGCGACAATTGTCCCAGGCATACAGGAAAACGGCAGGATGTTCACCACCCCGGCCAGTCCTCTTTTCGCGTACTCTACTGCCTTGCCAATGCTCAAAATCGCTTCCCCTTCGAACGTGGCGTCCATGTATGGGGCCGCGTTCCCGAGGATATGCGCCGTCGCCTCCTCCTCGCCGTTTGACAGCGTTGCGTGAAACGGTCCGTAAAGGCGGCGTTCGTCTTTCTTTTGGATTCTATCCTGCATATATCCTTTCAGCAGGTCAAGATATTTTTTGTCCTTTTTCGAGTTCTCAACATACCTGTTGGTGCAGTACAGGATCCACTCCCCCATCGGCGCCAGCCACACCTCGCCGCCGAGCGCTTCTATCCTGCGTATTATGTCCCTGTTGCCAAAGGTGTGGCTTCGCATGTATATCTCCCCCACGATGCCGATCACCGGCCTCTTGGCCCCGCTTTTCGGTATGGAGGCGAACCGGGAGTTCACCTCGTTCATGAAATCGAACAGAAGCGAAGAGTCCTTCTCTACGAGGGCGCACGCCTTGTCCAGCATTTCGCGGTACACCTTTTCGGTCTGGCCGCGGTTCTTTTCATACGGCCGGATTTCGTGGAGCAGCTTGTGGAGGATGTCCACCGCCACCACCCCCCGCCACGCCGCCCGGCGGAACTTCACGCCAAGTTCGCCGATCGCCCCATAGCCCGCGTCCGAATCGGGGGAGACAATGGGTATGTCTCCCATCCCCATGTCCCTTAGCAGCAGGCTTTGCACGTTCTTGTACTGTCCAAACCGGCATGGCCCCTGCGTGGTGGGCATGAAGAAAGCCGCGCGTTTATGGTCGAAATCCTCTTCCATCGTCTTTTTGAGGATGTCCCCGGTGGTCAGCGTGAACGGGACGCACTCCTTGCCGGAAGAATGGCGCAGCCCAAGTTCCAGCGACTCCTGGTCGGTCTCCGGCAACGCCTCCGCGTCCACCCCGCTTGCGCGCATGGCGGCGGCGATCACGTGGCTGTGGTCGCACATGTAAGGCATGTACAGCTTGCGTTTGTGGCCGTTGCCCGAGCCGTTGGATTTCATGGCGGGCGCGCCGCATTCCATCGTGGCCTCTTTTTTATGCCCGTTTCCGTTGCCCCCGGCGTGGGCATGCGCCCCGTCCAGGGCGAATTTCACCGCGTCCACGTTCTCCAGGCTGTCGAAAAACGCCTCCAGCCGCGTCACGGCGCCAGCGTCCGCGGAATGTTCGTCTATCTCCAGCGCAAGGCACGGTTTGCCGCCCAGCTTCTCCTTCACGTGGTACTGGATGAAAGAGTCCGGCCCGCACTTGAAGTTGGAGATGAAAATGGCGTCCATCATCGGGTCGCGGCGCACGATGTCCGCCGCCGCCATCATCCTCTGGCCGGAGCGCCAGTACATGTCCGGATTCGTCGCCGCGATCTGCTCTTCGGAAAGTTCCAGAAAGTCTATCGGCACGGCCACCTTCCCCATGTCCCTAAGCTTGCGGGGGAGGTCCAGATTAATGCCCGAGTCACATCCGTTGTACGGCCGGCTGATTATCACAACAGGCTTTTCGCCTTTGGCCCCAAGTTCGGCCATCACCTCGCGGCCACGCCGCCTGGCCACGGCGTAAAACTCCTCCTGCGCCGCGTGCCCGGCCTGCACGGCCATCCGCACATCCTTCGCCGAAACGCCGAATTTCCCGGAGAACAGCGGTATAAGCTCATTGGCCACATAGTCCATGCCGCGCTGGAAATGCACGGCAGGTTCGAGCAGCGCCGCCCCGGAACCCTTGAGGTCTATCGCCGACTTTATGATGTACGGGATCGCCTGCACCAGGGGGCATGTGTGGGAATTGGTGAATTTGGTGTTCTTCGGGTTCACCGTGATGGTGGAGGGGATGAAAACGTAGTCCACCCCCTTGTCCAGAAGCTCCGCCACGTGGCCGTGCATTATCTTTATGGGGAAGCAGGTCTCCGCCTTCACCCTTTCCACCGATTCGTGGATCACGTTCTGGTTTGTCTTGCCTGAAAGGATCGTGTCTATCCCCAAATTGGCGAAGAACGCGCCCCAGAACGGGTAGTGCTCGTAAAAGTACAGGCTCCGGGGGATGCCCACAAGCGGCATGCCCGGTTTCTTTTCCACATGTTTGCGCCCCAGATGGTCTTTGAACGCCAGTTTCTCCCTTTCCGCGAAAAGGTCCGGCAGGGTGTTTTCCTTTTTCTTCTTCTTGTCCCCCTCGAAAAGCTCGCACCGGGCGCCATAGTGGTGGGCGCTCTCCCCCTCGAACCTCACGCGGCTTACGTTGCACACGTTGTCGCACGCTTTGCACTCAAAGGAGGTCACCTTGTATTTGCGCTCGCGCAGGTCGAACCCCTTGAACCGCGAAGGGGCGGGGGAGGGGGTTTTCGCGCGGTGTTTCATGGCTATCATGGCGGCGCCGATGGCCCCGGTCACGTCGTGATGAGGCGGCACGGTCACACTTTTTCCCGTCACCGCCTCGAACGCGGAGACCACCGCCCGGTTCCATGCCACACCCCCCTGGAACAGTATTTTATTCCCTATTTTCCTGTCCCCAACCACCCGGTTGAGGTAGTTTGAAACGATGGAATAGGCCAGCCCGGCGGCCAGGTCTTCCTTGGCCATCCCTTTCTGCTGGTTGGACACAAGGTCGGACTCTATGAACACCGTGCACCTGTCCCCCAGCTTTCCGGGCGCCTTGGCGGCGAACGCCGTGGAGGCGAATTCTTTTTCTATGTTCAGGTCCAGCTTTTCGGCCTGCTCTTCGATGAAAGAGCCGGTGCCAGCGGCGCACACCTTGTTCATCTCAAAGTCCACCACCGCGCCCTTCTCCACCGCCACATACTTGCTGTCCTGCCCGCCTATCTCGAAGATGGTGTCCACGTCCGGATGGAAATGGATGGCGGCGGTGGCCTGGGCGGTGATCTCGTTTCGCACAACGTCCGCCCCGGCGAAATCGCCGATCATGTACCGGCCCGATCCGGTGGTCCCCACCCCAAGCACGTTCACCTTGCCGCCGATCTCCTCTCCGATCTCCAGAAGGCCCCGCGTGACAGCCTGGATGGGCCTGCTCTGTGTGCGGATATACCTTCGGGCCAGCACGTTAAGATCATCGTCGAGCGCAATCACGTTGGTGGACAAAGAGCCTATGTCTATGCCGATATAGCAGGGGACGTCCCTCTCGTTCTCGCCAAGCTTTCTTATATGTATGTCGTAGTCCGAGTCGTTCCTCTCGCCGGTGAGCGGGGCCATGGCCTTTCGCGCTCCGTCCCGCGCCGCCTGATACCCCTCCAGCCCGGCGGTCCCCTTGAATTCAAAATCCCCCTGCGTGTCCCTGGAGGCCAGCGCCGCGCCGATTGCCCCGGTCACCGCGTGCTCTTCCGGGATGAAAATCTCCTCCACGGACATTTCCAGTTCGTCCGCCAGCGCCTTTACCACCCCCCGGTTGGCCGCCACCCCGCCGAAGAAGGCCACCGGCTTTTTGAACTCCTTGCCGCGCCCAACGTTGCTTTTGAATGAACGCGCCACGGCGCAACAAAGCCCGGCGATGATCTCGTAATCAGGGGTCCCCACTTGCTGCAAATGGATCATGTCCGACTTTGCGAACACAGAACATCTTCCGGCGATCCTTGGAGGATGCTTGGACTTTAGCGCCATCGCGCCGAACTCTTCGGCTATCGCATAGCCCATGCGGGATGCCTGCTGGTCCAGAAAACTTCCGGTGCCGGCGGCGCAAAGGTTGTTCATGGAGAAGTCCTCCAGCGTGGTCTCGCCGGCCTCTTCCTTGAACATGAGCATCTTGGAGTCCTCCCCACCCATCTCCACAAGGGTGCGCACATGGGGATACAGGACCGATACGGCGGAAGACTGGGCGATCACCTCGTTTGTGAACACCCCGCCGGTCAGCGATGCGATAAGCTCCCCGGCGGTGCCCGTGACGCCGAGCCGTTCCACGCCATGGCCGTTTATGGCCGCCATCAGGTCTTTTATAACGCTCACCGTGGCCGCCACCGGCTGGCCGTGCGAGCGTTTGTAAAAACTGGTTATTATTTGGTTAGCGCCGTTGATCGCGGCCCCTTTCACCGACACGGAGCCGATGTCCAGCCCCAGCCATATTTTTCCGTTCTCCAGCCTGTCCATACCCGCTCCAATAGCTGTTTTACGGTTTATGATTTGAATTCAGGACCTTTTGTTAAGTATTCCATTCCGGCGCATAAAGTCAAGCCCCTTTGCATGGCGGGGCTTTATGGCGTTATCGTAATAACTCCACCTTTACTCCTTCAATATGCAGCTTGCCCCATGCTTTGTCGGCGGTGAGAACGGGAAAACCCGTTTCCTTGCCAAGCGCCAGACATGCGCGGTCGCCCATGGACAGGCCGTGTTTTGACGTGTCCGGATGGATTTGCGCCGTGAATTCCGCCTGGCCGCGGCCAAACGGGATGACCTGAACTCCAAGGGCCGCCACCGCTTCGATCGCTTCCTTGGGCGGCGCGCCATAGGAGCCTAAACGGCTTAACACCTCCGCGTAGTTGACGGAGCCGATAATCGCCGAGCCGGATTCCAACGCGGGTATGACTGATTTAAAACCGGATTCCATGAATAGCACGGCCAGTACGGCCGAAGCGTCAAGGACACGCCCCTTATTCACCGCGCGCAACTTCCTCCCTGCGCTCCCGGAACAAGTCCTCCACAGCCGATCTGCCGCGCTTTTTATATTTGCCCGCGATGCGCTGGGCCATCGCGATGGACTTTTTTACGCTTGTCAACGTCAGTTGGCCCTCGCCGATGAACATGATGACCTCGTCGCCGACAGTCAGTCCGAGGGCTTTTCTGGCCTTGGCCGGAATCAATATCCTTCCACCGCCGGAAACGACGGTCTTGCATGTCACCATTTGCTTAAATATGTCATAAACCGGTATTTGTGTCATTTTATGTCCGATATGGACATTAAGTCAAGCATGGGACCGCTCCGCCTCTTGCCCTGCGCCTCTTTAATCGTATAATGTCAGGACATTTTAGGAGTGAGTATTTGCGAATCGCCGATCTGCTTTCAAAAGGGGAGCGTTTTTTCTCCCTGGAGTTTTTCCCGCCGAAGGAACGGCCTGCATGGCCTGAATTTTTCGCCGCCGCCGAAAGGCTGAAATCGGTGAATCCGCTCTTCGTGTCGGTGACCTATGGCGCCGGAGGGGGGACACAGTCCAACACCCTCGAGCTTGTGGCCCGGCTCAAAAAGGATTACGGATTCGAGCCGATGGCGCACCTTACCTGCGTGGGGGCCTCCGGCGAATTCATAAACGGATTTCTGGACAATCTGGCCAAAGACGGTATAGACAACGTTCTCGCCCTGCGCGGAGACCCGCCAAGGGGGGACGGCGCCTTCAAGCCGAACAACAAGGATTTCAGCTACGCTTGCGACCTTGTGCGGTTCATCCGCAAGGGATTCCCGAAGCTCGGCGTTGGGGTGGCGGCATATCCGGAGACCCATCCTGAAGCCGTGTCCCCGGCAGAAGACCTGCTGCACCTGAAGGAGAAGCTCGAGCTGGGAAGCGATTTCGCCATAACACAGTTGTTCTTCGACAACAGTTACTATTGGGATTTCGTAAAGAAGGCGCGGGCCATCGGGATTGAGAAGCCGATAATCCCCGGCGTGCTCCCCATCGTAAACCTTGCCGGGGTGAAACGGATCGTCTCCCTTTGCGGGGCCAAGTTGCCGCCGGAAATTCTGGCCAGGGTGGAGGAGGCGGACGCCACCGGCGGGGCAAAGGCTGTTGAGGAGGTCGGATTGGAGATCGCGCGCAAACAGGTTCGCGCTCTTTTGGAAAACGGCGCGCCGGGGGTGCATTTATATACACTCAACCGGGCGGAGACCTGCCTGAAGATCATCGAGGGGTGCGCGTGACACGCCGCCGGTAAAACCGGTATATTGCTTCCCCGTGGCCACCTGACCCCCGTCTTGTTGTCACTTCGCAAGATTTCATCTTTTCAGTTGACCGGGGATGAACACAAGTATTTAAGGTCACAAATTGTGACCTCAAAAGAAGGGAGGGGCCGCTGAAGGTAAAATATGTTTCCCATTAAGCGGACTCTATGAAAAAATATAATCGTTTGCAATGACTGCGAAAGGAAAACGATCCATGATAAAAGCAATCAGAGGCCATTACAAGAACGGCACGGTTGAACTTTATGAAAAACCCCAATTGGACGAGGGGGAAATCATCGTGACCTTCCTTAATTCGGAAGAATCAGGATCGGTGGATTTGCGGGAAAGGGGGATCTCACAAAGCGCCGCGGCGGATCTGCGAAACAGGCTGAAATCTTTCGAGACCGATTGGAACGCCGCCGGCATGGAACTGTATGACAAGGTATAAGAAGGGGACGGTTGTTTTAGTCCTCTTTCCCAATTCCGGCCTTGCCACCGCAAAGCGCCGCCCCGCCCTGATTGTTCAGGCAGACGAGCCAGCCACAGATATCGAACAGGTCATTGCAGCCCTGATAACAAGCAATTTATCACGTGAAGGACACCCGTCCCGCATCCGGATAAACAAGGAATCACATGAAGGCAAGCTGGCCGGGCTTCTTACCGATTCGGTAATCATGACCGATAATCTGGCGACCATTCGCCTGGTTGAGATAGACAAGGCGATTGGAGCGTTGTCCGATATGACTGCCGTGGATGAAGCCTTAATGGTAACTTTTGGATTAACTAACGCGTAACTTATTGTTTCTCAGAAAGTATATACTGGGAAAAATATAGACCGTCCGTCTTCCGGAGCGCGGGATGGCGGCGCAAAAAAAATGGCGGCCCGCTTTACATCCCCCCGGTTCGCGGGTTAAACTCCACTTTTATTAAAAAGATCGGCATATGAATTTACCGGACAGCAACGGCCATTTCGGCCCATTCGGCGGCAGATACGTTATCGAGACGCTCATGCCTGCCCTGGAGGAACTGGACAGGGAGTTTGAGAAGGCGGCGCACAATCCTAAGTTCCGAAAGCGCCTCTCACGCCTCGGTTCCACATACATAGGGAGGCCCACCCCCCTTTACCGGGCGGACAACCTGACGGCCCATTGCGGCGGCGCCACCATTTATTTAAAGCGCGAAGACCTTACCCACACCGGCGCCCACAAGATAAACAACACCATCGGCCAGGGCCTTTTGGCCCTGCAGATGAAGAAGAAAAGGGTGATCGCCGAGACAGGGGCTGGCCAGCACGGGGTGGCAACGGCCACGGCGGCGGCGCTGTTCGGTCTTCAATGCGAAGTTTACATGGGCTCGCGGGACATGGAGCGGCAGAGGCTCAACGTGTTCCGCATGAAACTTCTGGGGGCCAGGGTGAACAAGGTGGAGACCGGCTCGCAAACGCTTAAAGACGCCACAAGCGAGGCGATACGGGATTGGATCGCAAGCGTGGGGGACACTCATTACATAATAGGTTCCGTGGTAGGGCCGCATCCTTTCCCGAAGATCGTGCGGGAGTTCCAGTCGGTGATCGGCCAGGAGATAAAGTTCCAGATCATTGCCAAGGAAGGGCGCCTGCCGGACGTGGCGGTGGCCTGCGTCGGCGGAGGTTCGAACGCAATGGGGACGTTTTACCCGTTCCTGAACGACGAGGAGGTGCGGCTGGTTGGCGTGGAGGCGGCCGGAATGGGGCTTTCCACCGGCATGCACGGCGCCACGCTGGCCATGGGGAAGGTTGGGGTGCTGCACGGATCGAAAAGTTATTTGATGACCGATGACGACGGCCAGGTGATGGAGACCCACTCCATTTCCGCCGGGCTGGACTATCCGGGCGTCGGGCCGGAGCACGCGTATTTGAAGGACACCGGCCGGGCCACGTACGCCACCATCACCGACAAGGAGGCTTTGGCCGCTTTCCAGAAACTTGCCCAGCTGGAAGGGATCATTCCGGCGTTCGAGTCCGCACATGCCATTGCTCACGCCATGAAGCTTGCGAAAAAGATGAAAAAGGGGCAGGTGATGGTGGTATGCCTTTCCGGAAGAGGGGACAAGGACGTGGAAGCGGCGCAGAAATTAATCAACGGCGCCGAAGCGGCGTCTTGACATAAGACCACAAGGAGGGGTTTTGCGATGAACGAATTGAACCAGCAGGGGCCCGGCGCCACCGCGCCCAAATCGAATGCGGGGAGGAATATCCTCATCGGCGTTATAATCGCCGTGGTTGCGCTCGGGTGGATAGCCACTGTGGTCGTCAAGAAGTTGTTCAGCTACGGGGTGGAGAAAGCCGTGGAGATCAGTTCCGGGGTCTCCGTGGACAAGGAGGGGGGCACACTCACATTCAAAGGTAAAGATGGGACCTCTGTTGTGGTCACAGGCCAGGGGGGCGACGGGAGTGTTTCCATGAAAGGAGCGGACGGCAAGGGGGAGTTCGCCTTTAACGCAGGCAATAACGCCACGCTTCCCGCCGATTTTCCCAAGGATTTCCCGGTGATCGCAGGGGCCAAGATCACAGCTTCGTCAAGAATGAGCCAGGGGAAGGCCACGGTGTTCAACGTGGTGTGGGAAGCAGCCAAGGACATTAAGCAGGCAGGCGATTATTACACCGGAGAGTTGACTGAAAAAGGGTGGAAATTCACCATGTCAACCGACACGGACGACGCGAGCGCCAAGGCCATCGAGCGCCAAAGGGGGAACAACAGGCAGGATGGGACGCTGGCGCTCAAGAAGAAGGACACCGGCAGCGAGATTGTCCTCATACTCCGCATCGAGTCCAAATAACATAAAGGGAACATGTTCAAGCTGATGAACGGTATAGAGGGCGCTTTCGCGCGGTTGAAGCGGGACAAGCGCAAGGCGCTGGTGATTTTCCTCGCCGCCGGGGATCCGTCCATGAAAGCCACGGTGGAGCTTGTGAAGGCGGCCGAGCGGGGCGGGGCGGACATTGTGGAGATCGGCGTGCCGTTCTCCGACCCGCTGGCGGACGGGCCTGTGATACAGGAATCTTTCGGCCGCGCCATCGCAAAGGGCGCAACTTTGGCCAGGACTTTTGAGATGGTCAAAAAGATACGCAAAGAAAGCACCGTCCCCCTTGTTTTCATGCTCACGGTGAACCTTGTGGTAAACCACGGGGTCGGCAAATTTTTCAACGACTGCGCGGCGGCTGGGGTGGACGGGATAATCCTTCCGGACGCGCCGCCGGAGGAAGCGGGGGAGTTCGTCCCATCCGCCCGTGCGGCGGGGCTTTGCACGATCATGCTCGCCGCGCCAACGTCCACCACGGCGAGGATGAAAAAGATCGCCTCAATTGCCACGGGTTTCGTCTATTACATCACCATCAAGGGGGTGACGGGGAAGACGAAGGCCGTCCCGGCGGATGCGGCGCGCGGGATAAAGAGCCTGAAGCGGCTCACCAAGTTGCCGGTGCTGGCTGGCTTTGGCGTGACGGAACCGTCGCAGGCCAAACAGATGGCCAAAGTGTCCGACGGTGTGATTATAGGGTCGCAGGCGATCCGTGTGATCAAAGGGGCCGGCTCGGCGAAAAAGGGGGCGGATGCGCTATATAAGTATGTGGCGTCGGTCCGCAAGGCGATAGATTCGGCCTGACCCCGGTCTTTTTGTAGCGCCGGCGTCCCGCCGGCAATTGCCATCGGGAGGGTGGCGCTACATTGGGAGCCGTGGTCAGGCGACCACGGGGAAGCAAGCATTTGCCGGCAAGTTGCCGGCGCTGCGAGAAAGCGCTAAAACAACTTCTCCTGTTTCCCGCCGCCTGCGCTTCTTATCGTCGCCTGGGTCTCGCCGTCGCTCATCTTTATGCGAACATGGTCGCCGGGGCGCAAGTCGGCGGCGCGGGTGTAAATTTTCTTCCCGTCGGGGCTGGTGACGATGCTGTAGCCCCGCGCAAGGGCCTTTAACGGGCTTAACGCATCCAGTTTCCCGGCGATGACCTCCAGCCGTTTGCGTTTTATAGAGGACGACGCCGTCAATCGTTCGCCAAGTTTTTCAAACGCCCGATTCAGCGCGTCACGCCTGGACGAAACAAAATTCTCCGGCCGGATGGCGTTTATCCTGCTCAATGCGGCGGCGGCCCTGGCCGATGATACGTCCCGCGCCCTTGTAAGCCCCCCTGTCAGGCGTTGATGGGCATTTGCAAGCCGTTCGCGCCGGTTCTTAAGCTGCGCCGCGGGGCTTACCGCCATAAGATGCCTCGCCGCAGCGGACAGCTTGTCGCGCATGCGGCCAGTCTTCAACAACGCTCCCCGTTCCAGCCGGTTGGCCGCGTCATCGAGACGTTGCGAACGGGTCTCCACGATGTCCCGCATCTCCACGAACAGCCGCCGGTGAAATTCTTCTATCGTGCTCTCCACGTCGGCCCGTTCGGGGGCGATTATCTCCGCCGCCGCCGTCGGGGTGGAGGCGCGCGCGTCCGCAGCGAAATCGGCTATCGTAAAATCTGTCTCGTGCCCCACGGCGGAGACCACCGGAATCTTCGACCCGGCGATGGCCCGCGCCACGATCTCCTCGTTGAACGCCCAAAGATCCTCCAGCGATCCGCCGCCGCGCCCGCAGATGATCACGTCCACCTTGCCATACTCGTTCATATCCGCGATGGCCTTTGCGATCTGTTCTTTGGCCCCATCCCCCTGAACAGCCACGGGGGCGAACACTATGCGAAGCCCCGGGAACCGCCGTTTGATTGTGCGCACCATGTCCCGCAGCACAGCGCCCGCCGGGGAGGTGATGATCCCCACCGACCATGCGATATATGGAAGCGCTTTTTTGCGTTTTTCGCCGAAAAGCCCCTCGGCGGTCAGCTTTTCCTTCAGCCGGTTGAACGCCATCTGCAGCGCACCAAGTCCGGCGGGCTCCATCGCCTCCACGGTAAGCTGGTATTCACCCCGTTTTTCATAGACGGAAAGCCGCCCCCGGCAGATCACCTTGTCCCCGTCCTTAGGCTCGAATTTTAAAAGCTGGCGCATCCCTTTCCACATGACGGAACGTATCTGCGCCTCTTCGTCCTTGAGGGTGAAATAGGCGTGGCCGGAGGGATACACCTTGAAGTTGGAGATTTCACCCTCCACCCAAAGGCCGGAGAATTCCGACTCGATAACGTGCTTAAGCCCGGCGGTAAGTTCGGCGACGGTGTAAACCTTGCGGCCGCCTTCCTCCGGCTCTGGCATGATTGCGTCTAGCAGACCAATTTGCGCTGGATTTTGTACGCCAGCAGGGTGTTCGAAAGGAGCATGGCGATGGTCATCGGCCCAACGCCGCCGGGGACGGGGGTGATCCACCCCGCCTTGGGGTACACGTTTTCATAGTCCACATCGCCCACTATCGCGTTGTCCACCTTGCTCGTCCCCACGTCTATCACCGCCGCCCCTTGCTTCACCATGTCCGCCGTGACGAACCTGGGCGAGCCGATGGCGGCGATGATAATGTCCGCCTGGGATGCGACCTTGGAGATGTCCTTCGTTTTAGAATGGCATATCGTCACCGTGGCGTTGCGGTGCAGGAGCATGGTGGCGACGGGCTTTCCGACGATGTTGGACCTGCCGATCACCACGGCGTTTGCGCCCTGTATCGGGATGTTGTAACGGTCGAGCAACTCTATGCACCCGGCGGGGGTGCATGGGGCCAGCTTTGCCAGCTTCTGCGAAAGGAGGCCGACGTTGAGCGGGTGAAATCCGTCCACGTCCTTGTCCACATGTATCCGGTCGAGCACCTTGTCCGCGTCCAGATGGGCCGGCAACGGCAGCTGCACCAGTATGCCGTTCACCTTCTCGTCCGCGTTTAGCGCGTCAATGAGGTTTAAAATATCCTTCATGGACACTTCGGCGGGGATGGTGTGCTGGACCGACTGTATGCCCACCTCGTGGCAGGCTTTTTCCTTCAGCCGCACATACACCTGGGAGGCCGGATTGTCCCCCACCAGCACCACCGCCAGGGTCACATTGTTCCCGGTCTCTTTATTGATGATCGTGATTTCTTTTTTGATTTCTTCCCGGATGGACGCCGCCACCGCCTTGCCGTCTATCTTTACCGTCATGCCCTCGTCTCTTTCAAAAAGCTACAAATGATACCGCAAGGCGTGTATAATCGCCATCGGAACTGTTTAATTAACCGGACGTTCCCGCCGTGAGCATTATTATGCGCGGCGGCGCGGTTAAGTCAACATGGAATAAACAAACGGCGGGGAGGCTTGAGGCGGGACATCATGCCCTGGTACAAGAAAACGCGGACAAGTCCGCCACAGCCGGACGTGCCCATACCACCGTCGCAACCAATGCCCCCCACGGCCAAAAGCGGCGCAACGCAGCCGGAGGTGGAGGACGCAAAATTCAGGATGGCAAGCAAGATGGACAAAGGCGGATCACCATACGATTTCGGCGGGGAAAATGAAGGTGGCGGCGGCGGGTTCGCGGTGAAGATCACTGCGGCGGCGGCCGTTGCCGCGTTGCTTTTGGTGCTGTTCTTCGGCTGGAAGTTTTTAAGCGACGTCTCCGGCAAGCTGGACGGGGTGAACAAGAACGTCACCGACCTTTCCGCCAACCTCAAGGCACAGCATGACGCTTTCGCCACGGCTGGCAGGGCGGTGGTGCGGTCGGAACTTCGCAAGACACTCACCGCGCTGGACAACGCCATCGCGCTGGGAGACCCGGCGGTGACAGACAAGGCGCTAAAATTGCGCGACGATGTGAAGGCTTTGTTGGGAGAGCCGATCAACATAAAAGACAGCGCGGCCCCAATCCCTTCCTCGGCTGTGCCCGCGCAATCTGTCCCGGCTCCGGCCCCTGCTCCGGCCAAACCTGCGGCTCAAGCGGCGCCCCAGGCGGCGCTGCCTGCTCCAACACAGGCGCCTGTGAAAATGGAAGGTGTGGCAGTGTCTCCATACGGCCCGGCGCCAACAGCCGGCGCCGCCCCGGCCCAGACACCCGTAAAACCTGCGGTTCGCCCCGCGCAACAGGTCAAGGCCCCGCAGGCGCCAAAGGAAGGGGATCAGGCCACGCCAGCCGCCCAGACGGCGGCGGAAACTCCGGCGGCGGAAGCTTCACCCAAACCGGCCGCCGTCCAGTGAACGGCTTTTGATACATCCGGTCCAATGAGGCTAATAGAAGAACTCCAGGAGGCGGGCGCTTTTGCCGCCAGGCAGTCCAAAGGCTTTGTCGAAATCCTGAAACTCAAGATCAGGATCATCGGTTTTTCAAACAAGCGGGGCAATATCCTTACAAAGCTTGGCGAGGTCTCATACAAGGCCATTTCGGAAGGCCGGCAGCCCCATGAGGACGACAACGCAAAGCGGCTAGTGGAGGACATCAGGGAAGCCGAACGGGAGATAGCCACCGGGGACGAGACCATCAGCCAGAAAAAAGAAGAGCTGCTGGCCGGCAGGAGGCTGTTCCGAAGCCGGTTGTGGGGGGCGGACGCATCCGCGGAAAACGTCCGCCCGGTTGAAAATGCCGGAGACGCCCCCGAGAACCCCGGTGAAAATAAGGACACATCCGGCGGGCAGGGGGCGTGATGGCGGACAACCTGGAAAAACAGCCCAACGGCCTTATGGCGGTGAAACTTGCGCTGGGCCTTCTGCTTGTGTTCTTTATAGTGTCGTTCGCGGCGAAAAACCAGCAGAATGTCTTGGTTTCCTACTACTTCGGGCATGAATATAACGCGC
This sequence comes from Nitrospinota bacterium, assembly GCA_016235255.1. Taxonomy (NCBI): domain Bacteria; kingdom Pseudomonadati; phylum Nitrospinota; species Nitrospinota bacterium. Next base: position 22,454 of record JACRLM010000038.1, read on the forward strand.
CAGTGTGGTTCGTTGTCGTGTTTTCGTTCCTTTCCGGGGCGCTGCTGGCAAGCCTTCTTTGGGCCATATCGCTTATCCGTGAAAAAGGGAGAAGCTGGAGTCTTTCCCGCAAGAACGCCAAGCTGGAGGATCAGCTCCGCGAACTTACGCAAAAACCCCCCGTCCCGGTGGAGAAAAGCGGACGATAAGGATTTATAACTATAGAGATAGGATATTTTGCTTCGACGGGGTCGCCCGGCCCCGGTCTTATCGCCGCAACCAGGAACCGTGGTCAGCGGCCACGGGGAAGCATGGGAGTTAAAACCAAAGAGTCACAGAGAAGACAGGAAATTGTTCTCCTGACTCCGCGCCTCTGTGTCTCTGTGGTGAAAATTTCCCTTTCTTGCCGATTTATTCGCTGGCCGAATTAAATTGAGCTTGCCACAAGCCCCATGCTATCTTATATAGACATGTGAAATGTGTTTTAGTTTGGGCATAAAAGCTCTTTTTACATACTCCTTGAAGGAGAAGCGAAGTTGAATCAGTTTTACAAGAATCTTGCTTTGTGGCTGGTGGTGGGGCTTGTGATGATAGCCCTTTTCAACATGTTCAACCAGCCGCATGTGACCACCAAGGAAATGTCCTTCACGGAGTTCATGGACTCGGTGGAACAGGGCAAAGTCACCGAATTGACCATCCAGGGGGAAATCGGCAAGGGCAAGTTCACCGACGGCAAGCCGTTCCAGGTGTACATAATGTCCTATGGCGACCTTTTCAAGGACCTGCGCAAGGCCGGGGTGAAGGTGACCTCCCGCCCGGCGGACCAGACCCCGTGGTATATCAACGTGCTGGTGTCGTGGTTCCCGATGTTGCTTTTGATCGGCATCTGGATATTCTTCATGCGCCAGATGCAGAACGGCGGATCGCGCGCTCTCTCTTTCGGCAAGAGCAAGGCTCGGATGATAACCGATTCTTCCAAGAAGGCCACGTTCAAGGACGTGGCGGGTGTGGAGGAGGCCAAGGAGGACCTCAAGGAGATCATTGATTTCCTCAAGGACCCGAAAAAGTTCCAGAAACTTGGCGGCAAGATCCCCAAAGGGGTGTTGCTCATGGGCCCGCCGGGCACAGGCAAGACATTGCTGGCCAAGGCCATAGCCGGTGAGGCGAACGTGCCGTTCTTCTCCATATCGGGCTCTGACTTTGTGGAGATGTTCGTGGGCGTGGGCGCTTCGCGCGTGCGGGACCTTTTCGAGCAGGCGAAAAAAGCCGCCCCCTGCATCATATTCGTGGACGAGATAGACGCCGTGGGGCGCCATCGCGGCGCCGGGCTTGGCGGCGGGCATGACGAACGGGAGCAGACGCTAAACCAGCTCCTCGTGGAGATGGACGGGTTTGAAGGAAACGAAGGGGCGATAGTCATCGCCGCCACAAACAGGCCGGACGTGCTTGACCCGGCGCTCCTGCGCCCCGGCAGGTTTGACAGGCAGGTGATAGTTCCACGGCCGGACATCGGCGGGCGCGAGGCCATATTGAAGGTGCATGTGAGCAACATGCCGATGGACGCGGATGTGGACGTGAAGGTGCTGGCGCGCGGCACACCCGGCTTTACCGGGGCGGACCTTGCAAACCTTGCCAACGAGGCGGCGCTTCTGGCCGCCCGGGAAGACGGCGACAGGGTTAAAATGCGCCATTTCGAACAGGCCAAAGACAAGGTGATGATGGGGGCCGAACGGCGCTCCATGATAATAAGCGATACAGAGAAAAAGAGCACCGCCGTGCATGAGGCGGGGCACGCGATGGTGGCGCTGATGGTGCCTGGGGCGGACCCGATCCACAAAGTGAGCATCATCCCGCGCGGCAGGGCGCTTGGCGTCACCCAGCAATTGCCGGTGGACGAGAAGCACACCCATCCGAAAAATTACCTTATCAGCAGGCTGGCCATCCTCATGGGGGGCAGGGCGGCGGAGGAGATTGTCCTCGACCAGTTCACCACCGGCGCTTCCAACGATATCGAGCAGGCCACAAACCTTGCGCGCAAGATGGTGTGCGAATGGGGGATGAGCGACGCCATGGGCCCGGTGGCCTTCGGCCAGAAGGAAGAACAGATTTTCCTCGGGCGGGAGATATCCCAGCACCGCGATTTCTCGGAGCACACGGCAATCGAGATAGACAAAGAGGTCCGCGGTTTTATCAGCACTGCGTATGAGACCGCCAAGAACCTGCTGACAGACCATAGGGACATTCTCGACAAGATAACCACCCTGCTGCTCGAGCTTGAAGTTGTGGACGGGCATGAGATCGCCGAGCTTGTGAGAAAGGAACTGGCCCGCAAGGAAGGGCGCGAGGTGGATATGCCGGTCGTTCAGGCGGCGCCGGAGTCCGCGCACAAGGAACAGGCGCAGGTTGTAGAAAAAGGCGAAGCGGCGCCAGCGCCTGCAAGGCAGGTCTTTGACAGGCCGGCGGAAGCTGGCGGAGCGGCTTAGGACAACATGTCATGGTGAGCCTGTCGAACCATGGCAACAATATTGTGGCCCCAATTCGACAGAGCCAGTCCTGAGCATGCCGAAGGGCTCAGGGTGACATTTCCCAATCCAGGGTGAGAGTATGGAACGCGAAAATCCCCCTGCTTACCTTTCCTGGCTCCCCGGCGTTTTCCTGGCGATAATCCTTGGCATCGCGTTTGCCGCCTCCACGGTGTTGATGGAGCCCGGCTCCGGGGCCGGATTGCTGGACAGACTGTCCACTTACGAAAAAGACGCCGGTGCGCTTTTTGACGACGCCGAAAAAGCTGTCCGGGAGATCGTGGCGTTCATGGAGGGGACTCAGGGACAACCAAAGGAAGCTCCCCCCCGGCCTGCGTTGCGTCCCCTTGGCGAGCCTGTGGCGCTGGCCGACTTCGCCATAGCCGAAAAGAAAGCGGGCGCCCCCGGCGTGGCGTTGCTCAAGGTGAGCATGGACAAGGGCGTCACATCCAACGATTCGGCCTCCGGCATGGTGACCCTTTCACCACCGGCGGACAGCGCGGGGAAACAGGCGCTGGAGATAATGCTCAAGGGTGAAGGGCTGGCTACCATTGGGGTGGGAGTCCTTCAAAAGGGAGGGGCCGGATCATACCGGTGGGACTGGCCGGACGCCCCCGTTTCGGAAAAATGGACAACGGCCCAATTGCGGTTTTCGGACGCTGTCCTTTGGGAGTACGACGCGCAAAGCAAAAGATACCGCAAGGTGCGTGAATGGAAAGAGCCGGACAAGATCGGCCAGATACGTTTTTACGTCAAGCCAAGGCACATGACCAGGGGAAACAGCGCCAAACTGTGGATCGGGACGGTGTCGGCCAGATGAATTTTGGATGCGCCTTTTGACAATCCTCGCGAAAGAAATTATCCTGATAGGCGAAAAGATGAAGGAACCGCGATGAAAAAGAAGAGCAAGATAGACATGATCGGGCCGGCGGCCACTGATGTCAGCGAGATATTTGAAATGCTGGACTTGACGGATAGAGTTAAGGCGCTCATCGGATACAAATCTGTATCTGGTTCAAGGTCCGGCCGTAAAAGCAAATCAGTTTCCGGATCAAGGTCCGGCCCTAAAACCGCATCACTCTCCCGGCATGGTTCCGGGAGATATTCTTGATCCGATCATCTTCTATGCCAGGTTCTCTGAAGACGTTACCTTTTCACCAAAAAAAGTATTTTCTTTGGTAGAGCCCAAATGGATGATTTGACTCCGGACGGTCGCAAAGTATTCCTGAATGTCCCGTTTGATAAACAATACAGGCCGTTGCTCCACGCCATGATTTGTTCCGTTGTCTGCATGGGACGCATTCCCGTTTGCGCGTTAAAGATATCGGAAAGCGCGACTTTTCAGATGGAAAAGGTGATGGCCCTTATCCGTGAGTGCAGATGCTCGATAAATGATCTGTCCAGGATGGGGAGCAAAAATAAGCTGCCCAGAATGAACATGCCCTTTGAAATGGGGATAGCTTATGCTTTAAAACAATTATCCCGGCAAAAGGAAAATTACCAGATTTTCATATTTGAGAGCAAGGTTCATAGAATTGATAGAACCCTTTCGGATATCTCGGGGCAAAAACCAAAAATCCATGAGAATAATCCGAAACTTGTAATAAGAAACATTGTAATGTGGCTTAAATTGGCTGTTAACCCTTATCCACACCCGGAGCCGTCGCAGATATTCACGGTTTATGAAAGATTCAGATCAAAACTTCCTGCATTGGTGAAAAAGTGGTATGGAGAGCCGGCATTTGATGAAATGGTTGCTATAGCGGCTGACTTGGCCGCCAAACAGGCAATTTTGCCAGACCTGTATGGTAGATTGGGATCATGAAAATACTTCTCACCAACGACGACGGGATAAACGCAAAAGGGATCGAGGCCATGTGCCAGGCCCTTCGCGGGATTGGCGATGTCACCGTGGTGGCGCCGGAAACGGAGATGTCCGCCGTGGGGCACGCCATCACGCTCACAGACCCCCTGCGTGTGCGCCGCGTGATGCGTAACGGGCAATTTTTCGGCTCCGCCATCAACGGCACCCCGGCCGACTGCGTGAAGATCGCCGTGCGCGCACTGCTGGACACAAAGCCGGACATAGTCGTCTCCGGCATCAACCAGGGGCAGAACGTGGCCACTAACGTCATATATTCGGGCACAGTGTCCGCCGCGACGGAGGGGATGATACTGGGGATACCGGCCGTGGCGGTGTCGCTGGCGTCTTTCACGTCGCGGGACTTTTCGGCGGCGGCGGAATACGGGGTGAAGGTGGTGAAAAAAGTGGTGGAAAAGGGGCTGCCGGCCGACACTCTTTTGAACGTCAACGTTCCCGCCTTGCCGCCGGGCGATATCAAGGGTGTAAAGGTGTGCCGGATGGGGATGAGCAGGTTCGTGGAGGCGTTCGAGCGGCGGGTGGACCCGAGGCAGAACGATTATTACTGGCAGGGGGGCGCCATGTCCACAAGCCCGGAGGACGCCGGGGCGGACATATCATTGCTCGACGCCGGGTATGTTACCGTAACGCCGATCCACTTCGATTTGACGAAGTACGATTTTATGGATGAGCTTGGCGGGTGGAAGGTGTAATATTAATCAGAAATGGAAAAGTCGAATCCGGGAAAATGGCTATGAAGCGCGCTTCTTTAAATCGAGCCGATCAAGAATTAGAATTAAACGCCGATTTTGCCGGTAGAATTGCTAAAATTGTTGCGGCGACAGTCAAATTCCTCTTTAACGCCAGATTAATTAAAATTGTTGTGGCGATGGGCTTATTAAGCTTAACGATAAATTCCGGAGCGTTTTTTCTGCTTAAGGGCACGCATTCGTTCGTAGTGTGGTATCCAGTTATATCAACCATCTCAACTCTTTCGGTATTATTTGCCGGGGGTTATATTTTGTATCGTGGCGAACTTCCCATGAAAATAGATGAAAGTCTGTCCCAAGGTGAATATGATTATTCGGCCCGTCCAATCTGGGAAGAGGTGGAGGATATAGGCAAATCTATTCCGCTTGAAGAGTGGAAGAAGTTGCCGGACGATATGTCCATAAATCTTGATCATTATCTGTACGGCGCCCCGAAAAAAGATGCATGAGACGCGTCTTTGCGGATACCTGTTTTCGGATAGCCATTCTTGACGAGAATGATCGGTTGCATGAAGCCGCCCATGAGGCGTCAAAATTATTGAAAAACGCCGTTATTTTCACAAGCGAACTGGTTTTGGTTGAACTTGCCAATCATTTCGCCTCCAAAGGCGCCATGTTCAGAATGGCGGTGGTCAGAGTAATAGAGCGAATACAAAATAGCCCCAATAGCAGGGTTGTCTATCAAACAAAATCGCTTTTCACTGGAGCGGTGGAGCTGTATCGTTCAAGAAACGACAAGGGCTGGAGTCTGGCGGATTGTTCTTCGATGGAAATTATGAAAGATTACGGTATTACGGAATGTTTGTCGCATGATAGTCATTTCGAACAGGCTGGCTTTACAGCTTTGCTGCGGAAATAACATCACCGCTGATTAGTGAAGAGTTTAAAGTGAAGTTCACCGTAAAACCATCCGCCATGCGCGGGCAGGCGCTCATCCCCGCGTCCAAATCGCACACCATCCGGGCGCTGTTCTTCGCGGCGCTGGCGGACGGGGTGTCCACAATCAAAAACCCGTTGGACTCGGCGGACGGGCGCTCGGCCTTCACCGCAGTGAAGGCGATGGGGGCGAAAACGCAAATACTCCCCGGCGCCTGGCGGGTGACCGGTTTTGGCGGAAAACCAATAGTCCCGGACGGACCTGTGGACGTTGGCAACTCCGGCACCACGGCCCGGTTTGCGCTCTCCATGGCGTCGCTTTGCGATAAACCTGTCACCATCACCGGCGACGAGCAGACCCGTTCCCGCCCCATGTGGCCGTTGCTGGACGCGCTGAAAAACCTGGGAGCCAAGACTGAAGGAACAAACGGGAAACTCCCCGCCACTGTCTGCGGCCCCCTTTTGGGGGGCTCAACGAAGGTGGACGGGACCAGTTCGCAATACCTTTCCAGCCTGCTCATCCACACACCGCTGGCGGTGAACGGCAGCGTCATCATACTGGACAGCCTGAACGAAAAACCGTACGCGGAGATGACCCTGCGCTGGCTGGAAAGGTTCGGGATCGAATACAAGCGGGATGGATACAACAGGTTCGAGATAAAAGGGGGCCAGCGCTACAAGGCGTTTGACGATCAGATTCCGGGGGATTTTTCCTCCGCCACGTTCTTCGCCTGCATCGGCGCCATTCCCGGCAACGAAATAACTTTGCTGGGGCTGGATTTCAACGATTCGCAGGGGGACAAGGCCGCATTCGATTACCTGAAGGCCATGGGCGCTTCCGTCACGATGGGGGAAGGGAGTGTGACCGTCCGGGGGGGCAAACTGAAAGGCGCCAATCTGGATTTGAACGCCACGCCGGACGCGTTGCCGGCCATGGCGGCCCTTGCCGCGCTGGCGGAAGGGACCACCACGCTTGGCAACGTGCCGCAGGCGAGGATAAAGGAGACCGACCGCATAGCGGTGATGGCCACGGAGCTCGGCAAGATGGGGATAAGGTGCGATCAGACCCCGGATTCGCTTATAATCCACGGAGGCAGGCCCAAAGGGGCCGTTGTGACAAGCCACGGGGACCATCGTGTCGTGATGAGCCTTGCGCTTCTCGCTTCAGCTTCCGAGGGGGAGACGGTGATCGAAAGGGCAGAGGCGGTGGAAGTGACGTTCCCGGATTTCGCGGAGCTTTTCGGGCAATGCGGAGGTATGATTAATACTATCTGACCACAGAGACACACAGGGCGCTCATGTTGTCATGCTCAACGCAGTGAAGCGTCTCTTGTCCACTAATTGAGCGGGATTCTTCGGCTTCGCCTCGGCATGACATGACGTGGTTGGCTCTAAATTTGGTTGATGATGGAAAACTTCAAACTGTTTCTGATGGTGGTCGGGATGGTGATGATCGTGGAGGGGGTCCCTTACTTCATCGCCCCCGAACAGGTGAAAAAAGTTGCCGGGGCCATAACAAAGGCCAACCGCCGGTTCCTGCGGCTCGTCGGGTTCGCCCTTATGATGATGGGGCTTTCGATGGTCGCTTTCGGGAGGTTTTAGAGGGCGATGGCTGTCCTGTTATGGGTATTTTTGGCGGTCCTGGCGGGAGCCGCGCTGTTCCAGGCGTTCCTTTACGCCGTCAGGTGGTATGAGACGTACGACCCGGCCACAGACGGCCACAGGTCGTGGCTCTCCGCGTTGTCGGAAAACGGATTCAAGCCGGTTGGCGCCTATATGGCGGAACTGGTGTATTCGGCGGTGTACGCGGCGTCGGCTCTGGTATGGCTTTTCGTTTGGCTGTTAAAGAGGGACCGCGCCGTTTTCGATCCGTCAAAGCTCACGCCTGGCAGGCCGTCGGTGGTGCTCATCCATGGAATCTTCGGCTGGCCGGGGCTGTTCTGGCTTTTCCGCCGCCGCCTTGCCGCCAGGTCCATCGTAAACGTGGTGACGTTCACATACAAAAACAGTTCGCTGCCTTTGAGCGACTACCGGGTGGGGCTGCGCGACCTTGTGATGCGGATAAAGGCGGTGACCGGATCGGCGGAAGTTGCGCTCGCCGGCCACAGTTTCGGCGGAATGATCGCCTTCGACTACGCCATGGAATATGGAAACGAAGGGGAGGTGCGGGGCGTGGCCGCCATGGGAACTCCGTTCGGCGGATCGAAACTGGCGGCGCTGGGATTGACCCCGCTGGCCCGCTCGTTGCACCCGTCAAATCCCTTTTTCGGGCTTGTGAAAACGCTAAAGCCCAAAGCGCCTTTTCTTAATGTGTATTCGGTGTATGACCAGTTTGTCATCCCGTGGCAAAGCGGGGCGCATCCTTTGGCGGATGAGAGCGTGGTGGTGGCCGCCCACGGCCATTCAGGATTTTATTTCGACTACCAGGTGATCAAGACCGTGGCCGAATGGGTGGAGACGAAGGTGGGCCAGAAGTAGCGCCACCGTCCCCGTGGCAATTGGCGGCGGGACGCCGGCGCTACGATTTGATTTCCGGCCCCGGCGCTTCGGATGATTCGGCTTTCTTCTCCGGTTCCGGCTCCGGCGCAAAAGTCTTTTCGATGGCGTCCAGCGCGGCTTTGCCGGGCTCGCGGACTATGCGCGCCTCATGCTCGAATTCCGACGTGATGTCGTTTATGCTGCTTTTGACCTCACGCAAAGAGCGCGAGAACTCCGCGTAGGCCTTGCCCAGCGCGCGGGCGATCTCCGGCAGCTTTGCCGGGCCGATAACTATCAACGCCACCACCAGGATGACCAGAAGCTCCGGGACCCCTATGCCGAACATGGATATGCCACTCCCTCCACAAAGCCGGTGAGCGCCGCCAACTTATCTCGCCAACTCGTATTTCACCGAGCCGTCCTGGTTGCTCAAAGTGATGTCGTCAATGGCGATGGCTAGCTCCCGGGGATCCGTTGCGATCTTGGCCGGCTGGTTGACGCTTTTGAACTCTATTGTGTTCTTGCCGGCCTTCAAGGTCAACGGAAGCGTCTCAAAGGGCTTTTGCTCGTACTTGTCCCCGGTGACGTCCCAGGTCTTCACCAAGGCTCCGTTGAGCGAAACCTCCACCTTGTTCGGCCGCTCGATGGCGCCGACCCCGCCGTTCATCTGCAGCACGATCTCCTTGTCCATCTCCACGATCAACTGCCCTTTTTCCCTGGTCCACACCCACCAGTTCTTCCCGTCGGCGCTCCTTTCCAGGTCATACCAGCCGGAGCCGATGACGATGTTGTTGGGCTGTTTCTCAGAGTTGAAGCAAGCGGAACCGGAAACGGCCACAAGGGCGGCCAAGACAAAAAAACCATAGCTGCGGAACAGTTTAAGGGCCATTTTTAACACCTGTGAGTGATATTGATATCTTTAGAAACTATATAAAAAAAAAAGGGCAATATCAAACCAATTAATTAATGCTACAATCATATCTGCCTTTGGACACAAAGCGCCAATACGATGTATTTTCCGGTGTTCTCCAACGCTTAATGTAACATTTGTTTGCAAAGCTGATTATGAAGGCGCAGGATTCGAACGACGATCTGTTCAACGAGTTCCTCGAAGAGTCTGAGGAAATGGTTGCTATGGTGGAGCGCAACTCCTCCGCCCTTGGCGCCAATCCGGAGGACATCACCCCTGTGCATGAAATTTTCAGGGGGGTGCATTCCCTGAAAGGCTCCAGCAATTTTTTCAACCTGGGAAACCTCAAGGAATTCACCCACAATTTTGAAAGCTTTTTGGACCTCATCCGTGAGAAGACCATACTGGTCACCCCCGAAATCACCCATTTCATCCTGGACGGGGCCGATCTTTTAAAGGCCATTTTCCATAGACTGCGAAGCTCCGGAGGGGACGTGCCTCTTCTGGAGGAGGAGGCGGAATACCTGAAAAAGATAGAAGAACAGATAGGCGCCTGTTCTTCGGAAACGCGCTACGAGCGCCTGCGGATCGAACTTTTAAAGTTCTTCAACAAGGCCGCCGAAGAGGGCTCCATGGAGGAGGACTCCCCCCTCAAGGAAGTTTATGAAATCATCAACCACACTACCCCGGAACTGGTCGAGGACAGGCGCAAAAAGTCCGCTACCGCCGGAGGCTCCCGCTGGACGCGGGGGGATCTGGAGGTGACGCGGGAGTATTCCACCCTCCAATCATTGTTCCAGGACGCCGCTTCGGGCGCCAGCGTGGACAACGCCTACAAGACATTCATGGAAAATGTGGACAGCCTTGTGGCCTTGCACAAGAACGCCTCCGACGAAGAGGCGGCGGCCATCCTGGAGAACATGAAGGAGAACTTCGGGATTTTCTTCCAGGACGAAATAGGGCTCGACGAAATGCTGGCGGCGGACATGTCCGAATCGCTGACGGAGTACGGAAAGCTTCTTTCCGAAGTGCGGGTGGAGGAGAAAAAGGCGGAGCCTGCCGGTGAAAAGCCGGAGGCCGGGGAGACAAAAGAGAGGGAGCGGAGCGCCGCCAAGGCCAAGACTGTGCGCATCCGGGAGTCGCTGCTGGACGATTTTATCGACCAGGTGGGGGAGCTTATCACCACCAACGAGCTGTTCAACATCATCCAGAAAAAGCTGGAAGGGGGCGAACTGGAAGGCATCGCCAAGGAGATGAAGAACACCAACCAGGCCTTCCGCGAGCTTTCCGCGGTGATGCAGAAGAGCCTTTATGAGATCCGCAAGGCGCCGGTGGAGCGCGCCCTTGGCAAGCTTCCGAGCATCGTGCGCGGCATAGCCAAGGGGAACGGCAAAAGCGTGCAGCTTGTGATGAGCGGGGGTGAGACGGAACTGGACAAGAGCATGCTCGACAGGCTGGAGATGATGCTTATCCATTGCGTGCGCAACAGCGCCGACCACGGCATAGAGACCCCGGAGGAGCGCGCCGCCGCGGGCAAGCCGCCGGAAGGGAAAATAATGATCAGCGTCGCCCCCGACGAGCAGGGGAGCAACATACTTCTGACCGTGGCGGACGACGGCAAGGGGGTGGACGTGGCCCGGGTGAAGCGCAAGGCTGTGGAAAAAGGGATGATAACCGTGGAGGCGGCCGCCCTGCTTCCGGAAGACGAGGCGCTGTCGCTTCTGCTGAAGCCGGGGTTCTCCACCGCCGAGAAGGTGACCGAGACCTCCGGCAGGGGTGTGGGGATGGACGTGCTGTGGGCCGGGGTGCACGGCATGGGGGGGCAGATGAAAATGCACAACAGCCCGGGCAAGGGGCTGCGCATCGAGATAAGCCTTCCGCTGGCGTACACCACCAGGATCAAGCTGGGGCTGATGCTCGGCGTGGGGGACAACGTGTTCCTGGTGCCGGTGGAGAACGTGCGCGAGTCTTTCCGCGCGGTGAAAGAAGACGTGACGCTGGTGGAGGGGAAGGGGGAAGTTGTGAAACGATGGGGTATGCTGTACCCCGTGGTGCGGTTGGGGGAGCTATTCGGCGTCCCGGCCAAAAAGAGAAATATATGGGATTCGATTTGTGTGCTGGCCGAGTCCAAGGGTATCATGGTGGTGCTCGCGGTGGACGATATGCTCGGCCAGAGGCAGATAGTTTATAAACAGCTTACTGTGCAGACCAGGGAGCCGGCGGCGTTCGAAGGGATATCAATCCTCGACGGGCGGCATATGGCGCTGATACTCAGCGTCGAAGGTATAATCAGGCAGTTTCAAGGGTAGATAAAATGGAACCAGATAAAAAGCGCATATTCGTCCTGCCGGGGGAGATAGCCCTCACAAAGCAGCCATCCGTAATCGCAACGCTGCTCGGCTCGTGCGTGGCGGTGTGCCTGTTCAACAAAAAGGGGCGGTTCGGGGGGATGAACCATTACATGCTCCCGACGGGGACGGACGCGTCCATGCTCGGCAAATACGGCGATTACTCCACGGAAAAGCTCATCAACTCCATGCTCAAGGCGGACGCGGAGAAGCGCAACCTTGTGGCCAAGGTATATGGCGGCGGAGCCGTGGTGGGGCATCTTAATTCCGGGTTTGACATCGGGATACGGAATATAGAAACAGCCCTGAACATCCTGGCCAAGCACGGCATTGATATCGCGGAACGGATGACCGGAGGGGACTCCGGGCGCAAGATATTTTTCGACAACTACACCGGCGACGTGGAGATGCGCCTGATCGAGAAGTCCGAGATGACAAAACAGCTGGAGGCCAAAAAGCAGGACCTGGCAGGCCGCAAAATCCGCACGCTGATAGTGGACGACTCCGCCACCGTCCGCAACATCCTGCGCAGGGCGCTCGACCTGGACAAGGAAATCCACGTTGTGGGCGAGGCGGAGGACGCTTTTGACGCGCGCAACAAGATTCTGGAGCTCGATCCGGACGTGATCACGCTGGATATCATAATGCCAAAGCTCGACGGCGTGTCGTTCCTTAAAAAGCTTATGGTGCATTACCCCAAGCCGGTGATAATCGTAAGCTCCGTGGCGCAAAAGGGGAGCAAGATGCGGTTCCGGGCGCAGGACATCGGCGCTGTGGACGTGGTGGACAAGGAAGACCTGAAGCTTTATCAGGGGATGGAGACGGTCCAGCGCATCCTGTCGCAGAAAATCAAGCTTGCGGCCCACACCCACGTCAAAAAGCGCAGCGCCGAGGACGTGGCGAATATCTAGCCCTTTTGGCATCCGCCTTGCTTTACCCTTTGTCAGGTTGACTTAACGGGGTTTTGCGATGCGATTCAAGGCGGTTTTTGCCACAATTACGGCAATTCTTGCCTCTTATGGGGTCTCCTCAGCCTCTTATGGGGAGCAACTGGCGCCGGTCTATATAGACCGCGAGGCCGGCTATGTTTATTTCCTTGTTCAAAACAACTGGAACAAGCCTATAAACAACCTGTTTGGATGGGTTTACGGGTCTGATCCCAAGGGCCGCGAGGCGGCGCGTCTTGTGAACAATCCGCATCAGCAGGGGATGAAGGTCTCCATAGAATCCCACTCGCCCGGAAATGCGGGGCTGTACCGGTTCAAAATTCCTGCCGAGTATTCCGCCTATCCGGAATACCGGCTTATAATTCAAAATGATAGCTTGTATCACTCATGGGTGGCGAGGTGGTATAAATGAAAAAGGCGATATTCTTTCTGGCGCTGTTCGTTTTAACCCTTCCGGCCGGGGCGGCGGAAAATAAACCTGCCAAGGTCCGCAACAACCGTGTCGATTTCGGCCCATATGTCACAGGGATGGCCCTATCGCTGGCGGCGGCGCCGGGATACAAGGATTCGGCCAAGGTGACCTGGGAGGCGTACTCGAAAGAATCGGACAGGAAAAGCGTCTGGGCCCTTGCGCCGGAAGACGTTTCGATAGCTGAAAACATCGTTTCGCGCATGCCGGTGCTGGTGGTGAACGCCCCGGCTATCGGGTGCGACATGGCGCCGCGCCTTATGTTCCTCGTGGACCCGGCCGCAGGGGCGGGCGAAGGATCGGGAAAGCTTTTCGCCTATGAGTATAACGTGTGCGACACCTCCGGGATGCTCAACACGGAGATGATGATGGACCAGTACATCGCAAAGTATGGAATGTATGACCGCAAGGATTACGACCGCAAAATGATCGTGTACCATAACGTGATGAAAAAATACCGCGTCGGCGTGCGCCCGCTTGAAGGTGTCGCCGGGAAGGTTGGGCTCACCATCACCGTGCTCGGCGACGAAGTGTTCCGCTCGGCGTACCAGAACTGGCGCGCCGCCATCCGGACAGCCACACGCAAGGCGCAACGGGAGTTTTAGATTAAAGGAATCTGGTTGTTAGCAACAAATAGAAATGTCCGGTTTAGTAGCACATGAATTGTCCGCTTTGTCCATCCGGTGATTTCCGATTAATCCCGGCGTGGCCGCAAGCGGCGGACAGTTACGCCGCGGCCTTCCTTTTCTTTTTGATTTCAA
>JACRLM010000039.1 GCA_016235255.1 Nitrospinota bacterium
CCAGGTTGAGGAAAGTGAGCGGTTATAAACACCTGCCAGAACTGCGTGAGATCATGAAACGGGCTCTGGCGGGGAAGATAATGGTGAAAGCGGCGTGACGGTCATGCCGGGAGTTTCAACTAAAAAAGGGATTGACTCATGCGCGGAGCCCAGCATTTAAGCGTTAAAACGCTTTAGAGCCTGATTTTAAAGCTTGCGCTCCCAAATCCCCTTCCTCCGTCCGTTCCCATCTTTCCATGTGGGACGGGGACGCATAACGGTTGCGGCCCAATCGTCCCGAACAGGATATTTTTTTCGGGGACAATATATGAAACGCACTCATGGTCTTCTTTCCATCGCCGCCGGGGCCGCTTTCCTTCTGGGAACAACGGGCCTTGCGGGCAACTCTTTCGCCGCCGACGAGGTGAAACAGCCGGCCGCCGCAACGGCGCAGCCTTCCACGGAAACAAAGAAGGAAGAGCCGAAAAAGGAGGAGCAGGCCAAGGGGAAGAAGAAACACTCCACCAAGAAACATGAGAGCAAAAAGGCGGAGGAGAAGAAGGACGAGGCAAAGGCCGCCGACACCAAGCCGGCGGAGGCCAAACCGGCCGACACTTCCGGCAAGACCAAATAATCCCGCCCCTCTATCGGCGCCCTCCCCCTTGCGGGGAGGGCGTCTGTTTTTTTACGGCCCTATGGGTGGACATTTCTTTCACGGCGGCGGCGAATTCGCCGAAGTTTTTCGCCTTTTTCATCTTCTCCCTCGACCCTGAGTCCCGCAGGAGGGCGCTTATCTGGGCAAGTATTTCGATCTGGGCGCGGTTGTCGTTTTCCGGGGTCAATATCAGGAATATCACCTGGGCGGGCTGGCCGTCGGGCGCGTCGAAATCTATCCCTTCCCTGGAGATGCCCACCGCGATCATCGGCTCGGCAAGCCCTTTCATCCGGGCGTGCGGTATGGCGACGCCGTTGTCCAGCCCCGTGGGGACGATCTTCTCTCTATGCAGCGCGGCGAGCCTTATGTCCACCGGATTGAGCCCGGACGGGCCGGCCAGTATGGCCGAAAGTTCCGCGATGGCGTCATCACGCTCTTCGCCGCCCAGTGGATTTATGAAAGTCTCGGGGCGGAAAAGATCGGCCAGGCGGAAGGCTCTTTTATCCCCCAAGGCCCATTTCATGGCGGGGCCGCTTATCATGGAGGTGACGACGGCCATCGCAACAAGGGCCACGAACATGCCCGGGCCGATTATGCCGTATTGAAGCGCCAGTGTGGCCAAGATTATCTCCATGGCGCCCCTTGCGTTCATTCCCAGGCCGATGGCCAGCGCCTCCCGTTTTTCAGCGCCGGCTATAAGAGCTCCGGCGCCGCATCCGCCTATCTTGCCCAGGCAGGCGATCAGGATCACCACCGTTGTGAGGCCAAGCTCGAAATTGGCCGCGAAATTCATTTTCAGCCCTATCCCGGCGAAGAATATTGGGGCGAAAATGGAGGAGACGAACTGCTCTATCGCCTGTTTGGACTTTTGCCTGAGATTGGGTGAATCTCCAAGGGCGGTACCCACAATGAAAGCTCCGAACACGGCGTGAATCCCTATCCATTCGGTGAACGCAGCGGCGAAGAACGCCAGCGACACGGAAAAGCCCAGTATCCCCGCCGGCCAGCTCGTCCGGGCGTTTAACAATGGCATTATCCGGTTGGACGCGCGCCGGCCGATAGTCAGCGCGCCTGCCACGAACGCGAGGGTGAGGGCGAACGTGACCGCCGGGGAAAAATGCTCCGGCGATCCGGCCCCGATGATCCAGATGATCACCGCGAACAAAAGCCATCCGAACAGGTCGTCTATCATCGCCGCGGACACGACCACCATCCCCATGTCCGTGCGGTACACTCCGAGGTCCATAAGGGTTTTGGCAATGACCGGCAGGGCGGATATGGAAAGAGCCGTGGCGAAAAACAGGGCGAAAATATAATGGTCGACCCCATCAGGATGGCTGATCAGTCCCGGAAACAACAGCACAGTCAAATATCCGAGAATAAAAGGGAAAAATACTCCCATCACGCTTACGCTTATCGCGGTCTTGCCCTGCCGCCACGCGGAAGTCAGGTCCACTTCCATCCCCGCCACAAGCAGGAACAAAGTGACCGCCACCGTCGAAAAACCGTTCAGAAAAAGCTTCGTCCCGTCGGTGGGCGTTATGAAATCCATCATTCCAGGGGCCAGCGATCCCAATACCGTCGGCCCCAGGATGATCCCGGCCAGAATTTCGCCCACCACCGCAGGTTGTTTCAACGCCTTTGCCACTTCCCCAAGTAGCCTTGCGGAGGCGAGCATCACCCCGAGGGTGAGCATTGTGGCGGTTATTTCACCATGAGAAAGGGTCATTCTATTGTCCTGCCTTTGCCAACTGCCGTGGAATCGTGTTTCACATTAACATGGTTCAATATATTATCCGTAAGTGCGGCGGGCAAGGACAAACGCGGGAGTTATGAATGGACAAAAAGATCGCAGTGGTGACAGGGGCCAACAGGGGAATCGGATTGGAGATATGCCGTCAACTGGCCAGTCTCGGCATAAAAGTCATCCTCACCGCAAGGGATGTGAACAAGGGGAAGGCGGCGGCGAAAATATCGGCCGAAGGACTGGAAGTGGTATTTCATCAACTTGATATTACCAGCCAGGAGAGCATGGACGCGCTGGCCGGTTTTATCGGAAAAAACTACGGACGGCTGGACATTTTGGTGAACAACGCCGCCGTGTCGCTGGATCAAGCCGGGCCGGCCACCGCGCCAGCGGCCCTTGCAGGATTGAAGGCGACGATGGAGACTAACGTTTACGGCCCATACTATTTAAGCCTCAAACTGGCGCCGCTGATGAAAAAGAGCGGGCATGGCCGCATCGTGAACGTCTCTTCCGGCCTTGGCCAACTTTCGGAAATGGGCGCAGGCTACGAATCCTACAGGATATCCAAAACGGCGCTGAACGCCGTCACGCGGATCATGGCGGCGCAGCTTGCGGGGGATGGGACAAAGGTGAATTGCGTATGCCCCGGCTGGGTGCGCACGGACATGGGAGGGCCTGAAGCCCCTCGTTCGGTTGTGGAAGGGGCGGACACAATCGTGTGGCTTACCACATTGCCGGACAACGGCCCCACCGGAGGATTTTTCAGGGACAGGAAAAGCATTCCTTGGTGAGGCGGAAAGTTCAGATAAAAACTATGGTGTTAAACGGCATTTTTGATATAGATTTATAATAGTGGATCTTTAAGGGTTTTGATGCACATATCAACTTAAATAGAGGATTTCGCGACTGGATGCAGTTGCGTATCTCGCCTAAAGCCGACTTCAATTAGCGGAGGCAATTATGGATATGGAAAGAAGGAAGTTTCTTGCCACAGCTGTAGGTTCCGCAATCCTCGCCGGGGGTTTCTCGACCCTGTTCCAGTCGTGCGGCGGCTCATCCGGTTATTCGTCTAGTTCAAGCGGGGACTCTGGCGGCTCAACCAGCACGAGTGGCGGCACAAGCGGCGACTCGGGCAGCACAAGCGGAGGAGCCTTAAGCGCTTGCGAAACCAACGGAACCAGCGTTTCCATAGGGACCAACCACGGGCATTCGGTTCCGGACATCACAGCGGCCGATGTGACTGCGGGGGTGGAAAAAACCTATTCGCTCGGATCGGGGCAGGGGCACACCCATACCGTCACGGTCTCCGCGGAATCATTTGCGGCGCTAAAGGTGGGGAATCCGGTCACTGTCAATACCGATTCAGACAGTACCGGGCATGTTCATGAGGTGACGATTTCCTGCGCCTGAAAGTGGCAAAGTGATTTTAAAACTGTCCGGGGCGGATTATCCACCCCGGACGTTTCAGTCTTAACTACAGCAGCGATATCCCCACGATGAACGGGCTGATGATCAGCGAGATCGTGTTGATGACCTTGATAAGGGCGTTGAGCGCGGGCCCGGCGGTGTCCTTGAAAGGATCGCCCACCGTGTCGCCCACCACCGCCGCCTTGTGTGCGTCGGATCCCTTGCCGCCATGCTCGCCGGTCTCAATCAGCTTCTTGGCGTTGTCCCAGGTGGCCCCGCCGTTGCACATGAAAAGGGCCATCAGCAGGCCGGAGACTATCACGCCGCCCAAAAGGCCCGCCAGTGCGACTGGGCCGAACACGAAGCCCACAACGATGGGCGACAGGACCGCAGCCAATCCCGGTATCACCATTTCCTTGAGCGCCGCTGTCGTGACGATGTCCACGCAGGTGGCGTATTCGGGCTGGCCGGTCCCCTCCATTATCCCCTTGATCTCCTTGAACTGGCGGCGCACCTCCTGCACGACGGCGAAGGCCGCGCGGCCGACCGCTTCCATGCAATGGGCGGAGAAGAAATACGGCAGCGCCGCGCCGATGAACAGCCCGATGATCAGCGAAGCGTCGTTCATCAGGAAAGGCACCGGCTTGCCGGATGCGTGGACGATCTCGTCCGAATACGCCTGGAACATGACCAGGGCGGCAAGGGCCGCCGAACCGATTGCGTAACCTTTGGTGACCGCCTTTGTGGTGTTGCCCACCGCGTCCAGCTCGTCGGTGATCTTGCGGACTTCCGGAGGCAGGTGGGACATTTCGGCGATACCGCCGGCGTTGTCTGTGATGGGGCCATAGCTGTCCATCGCGATGACCATTCCGGTGGTGGAAAGCATCGCCACCGCAGCTATCGCTATGCCGTACACGCCAGCCAGGGCAAAGGATGAGGCCATGGCCGTCACGATAATCAGTATCACCGGCGTGGTGGAGTTCATCCCCATGGCAAGGCCCATGATGATGTTCGTGGCCGCGCCGGTCTCGCAAGATTTAGAGACGGCCTTGACCGGATGGAAGCCGGTGGAGGTGTAATACTCCGTCGAAACAGTTATTGCGATTGTGACCACAAGCCCCACGAGCCCGGCGAGGAAGAGATGGAAATCGCCATGCATCAGTTGCTGTGATATGAAGAAGAAGGCCGCCGCTGAGATCACCCCCGTGACGATCTGCCCCTTGTAAAGGGCCATCGTTATGGAATGGTCGCTCCCCAGCTTTATGAAGAACGTGCCTATGATGGTGGCGAAGATGGCCGAGGCGCCCAGCGCCAGCGGGAATATCACAGCGTTTATCCCGAAGGCGGCCTGCGCCTCATGGGAGGTGGAGGCGAGGATCATGGCGGCGATCATGGTCACCGCGTATGTCTCAAAAAGGTCGGCGCCCATGCCCGCGCAGTCACCCACGTTGTCCCCCACGTTGTCGGCGATGACGGCCGGGTTGCGTGGATCGTCCTCCGGGATTCCGGCCTCCACCTTGCCAACAAGGTCCGCCCCAACGTCCGCCGCCTTGGTGAATATGCCGCCGCCGACGCGGGCGAAAAGCGATATGAGGCTTGCGCCGAAGCCGAAGCCGATGGTCGTTAAAGGATCACCGGTGATATAATAGGTTGTGGTGACGCCGATCAGCGAAAGCCCGACCACCATGAGACCTGTGACGGAGCCCCCCTTGAAAGCCACGTCCAGCGCCGCTTCCAGCCCCTTTTTGGCCGCCTCGGCGGTGCGCACGTTGGACCGGACGGACACCATCATCCCTATGTATCCGGCCAAGGCGGACATGAAAGAGCCGGCGATGAACCCGAACGCGTGGGCCGGGCTGACCAGAATGTAAAGAACGCCGAATATCACAACGGCAAAACCGGCCACCACCTTGAACTGGCGGTTCAGATAAGCCACCGCCCCCTGCCGGATGGCCGCGGAAATGGATTTCATCTTGTCCGACCCTTCTGGCATCGCCATGATCTTGACGATCAGCGATATGGCGTACAATACAGCCGCCGCCCCGGCCAGTTCGGCGAGAATAATAACGTAGTTGGACGCTACCGTCGCGGTAATTTCCTGTTTCATGCCCTACCCCGAATTCTGGTTGTGTTGTGGAAAACTGGTGAAAAAAGTTGTCAACGGGCGAGTTTACCAAAGGCCTGTCCGGTTGTCACGAAATAATATGCCAGCAGGCCAGGGCTCCCGGATCGGCGAAAAACGGACGGAACCGGCGAAATAATATTACAATTGAACCTTTCAAGAATTTGACATGAGAACAGCCAGAACAGTCCTGTTGATCGCCGCCGTTGTGGGATTGCTGGACTATTCCACATCATTTTTCATAAAGACCGTCTATTCCGGCGACACGGGGATGAAGGAGGACTTCTGGGCCGGGCGCAAGGTTTTTCAGGCAGGCTCCGCTTCACCTCTGATACCCGCGCAGCTTCCGGGCCCGGCGGACGCATGGGCCGGGAACGAATCAAAGGAAATAACGATAGAGGCTCCCTCTTCGGGCGCCCTTTGTCTGACGGTCCATTTTCTGGACAGCCACGACAAGGCGCCACCCGTGCTATCTGTGATGACCGGCGGCGTGGAAGTTGACACGATCATCGTCCCCAAGGGCGCCGGGAGGGACGCCGCTTCATGGGAAACAGCGGGCATTCCATCTGTACGAACCGTCCCAATTCCCGCCTCCGCCCGCAAAGATTCCAGTGGGATATCGATCCGATCGGTATCCGGATCATGGGCGGCGATTGGTGAAATAACGGTGTCCCGCGCTCCGTGGAAATGGTCGTTCCATGTTGGCTTAGCCAGTCTGGCACTACTTGCCGCGATATGGCTCATCGGCGCCGCGCGCCATGGATGGACGGGAATATTCGCAATAAAGGCCGCTCTGGCCGCCGGGACGCTGCTTTTCACCATCGCCGCCGCCGAAATCGTCATGCGGACCTTTTTCCCCCAACGCCAGTTCACTCCATCCCTCCAGGCGGTGTACGATCCCGATCCGGTTATCGGTTTCAAACTGCGCCCGAACGTCAAAACAAGCCTGGGATTCGACACCAACCGTTTCGGCATGCGCGATTTTGACCGTTACTCGATGAAAAAGCCGAAAGGTGTTTTCCGGATACTTTGCGCCGGAGATTCGCTTACCTCGGCGTTGACCCGGCTGGAGGACTCGTATCCGAAAGTGATGGAGAGCATATTAGGCCGGCGCGGCGGCGCGGCGGCGGAAGTCCTCAACGCAGGCGTGGCCGGGTATGGGCCGGACGAGGAATTCTATTACCTGCGGGACATCGGCCTTGAATTCGGGCCGGACATTGTCACAGTCGGATTCTCCGTGGCCACGGACATCACCGACAGCCTGTCCCATCCAGCCTATACCGCCGTGGACGGGGTGATGGTGAGCATGGAGGAGGCCGGAAAACTCTCGCGGGAAAGGATTTCATGGGAAGTGAAGGCCAGGAGAGCGCTCAACTGGTTCCACCTGGCCCGGTTTGCCGCCAATAGGAATTACGCCGCAAAATTCACCGCCGCCGAAAAGAGGAGCGCCATTGTGCGCCAGAAAATGAACGCTGCCTCCACAAGTTGCGTCACCAACGCCCTCCACACCATGCACATGGCTCCCGGCGATTTTGATCCTGTGACAAAGGAGGGCTGGGCCAAGGCGGTCGGCTGGCTGGACGCCATGGACAAGCTTGCGGCCGGGCGCAAAGCCAAACTGGCCATCGCCATATTGCCGGACGTGATGCAGTTTGCCACCCCTGAGGTTTTGAGGGTAAGGAGCCAGTTCGGGCCGCGCTACAAATGGGAGGGGCAGCCGCAGGAAGCGCTTATGGAAGAAGGGCGCAGGCGCGGATGGAAAATATTCGACCCGTTGCCGGCGATGACGGCCAGATGGGACGGAAAGCCGCTATTTTACTGCCAGGACACGCATTTTAACGAACGGGGCAACAGGCTTTTCGCGGAAGTGTTCACCGAATGGCTGGAAAAAGAAGGCCTCGTCCCGGCCGGTGGAGGGAAATGACAGGTGGCGCCGGGACTTTCGTGGAGCGGCGGGAAACTTATTTGATATGAGAGCAGCCAGGATAGCCCTGTTGATTGCCTCCTTTGCGGGATTGTTCGATTATTCCACGTCGTTCTTCATAAAGACCGTTTATTCCGGCATCACCGGAATGAACGAGGTTTTATTGGCGGGCCGCAATTCTTTTAAGGCCAGCGCCGATTCGCCTCTGATACCGTCGCAGCTTCCTGGCCCGGCGGACGCCTGGGCGGGATATGAATCCAAGGAAATCACCATCGAGGCGCCGCACGCTGGCGGCCTGTGGCTGAAGGTCCATTTTATGGACAGCCATGAAAAGACGCCGCCGGTCCTGTCGGTGATTGCCGGCGGAGCGGAGGTGGACACGATCATCGTCCCCAAGGGCGCCGGGGTGGACGCGGCGTCATGGGAAACATCCGGCTCCTCATCCGTGCGGGACATTCTCATTCCCGCCTCCGCCCGCAAAGGATCCCGCGAACTGACAATACGTTCGGTCTCCGGGTCGTGGGCGGCCATCCGCGAAATAACGGTCTGCCGCGCCCCATGGAAATGGTCGCTCCAAGTTTGCGCGGCCAGCCTGGCGTTATTGGCAACTATCGGTGTTTTTGGGGCCATCCGCCGAGGGGAGCTCAAAGAATATGCGGCAAACGCGGCCCTTACAGCCGGGACGCTTATTATCACCCTTGCCGCGGTTGAATTTGCATTGCGGACGTTCTTCCCCCAGCCCCAGTTCATCCCGGCGCTCGCATCGGTATACGATGCCGACCCTGTGATCGGATATAAATTGCGTCCCAACGTAAAAACCAGCCTTGGTTTTGACACCAACCGTCACGGAATGCGCGATTTTGACCATTACTCAATTAAGAAACCCGGTGGCGTTTTCCGCATATTGTGCATAGGCGACTCCTTCACGTTTTCGATGACGCGCCTGGAGGACTCGTACCCGAAAGTGATGGAAAGGTTGCTAAACAGCGATGGACGGCGTTTGGAGGCGCTCAACGCAGGAGTTGGGGGGTATGGGCCGGACGATGAATTCCACTATTTGCGGGAAATCGGAATGGAGTTTGGCCCTGACCTGGTCACGGCAGGTTTTTTTGTCGGCAACGACATCACCGATAGTTACGACCATCCCTCCAGCGTCGCGGTGGACGGCGCCCTGGTGAGCGTGGAAGAATCGCGAAAACGCTCGCGGGAAAGAATTTCATGGGAAGTAAAGGGGCGGCTGGCCTTGAACTGGTTCCACCTGGCGCGGTTCATCGTCAACAGGGATTACGGCGCCGTATACAAGGCCGCCGAAAGGAGAAGTTCCAATATACGCGAGAAAATGAACGCCTCCTCCGCAAGCTGCGTCTCCGACGCGATCAACCGGGTGCATCTTCCGCCATCGGGATTCGAACCTGTGATAAAGGAGAGCTGGGGCAAGGCGGTCGGCTGGCTGGACGCCATGGACAAGCTTGCGGCCGGGCGCAACGTAAAGCTTGCCATCGCAATCATCCCGGACGTGATGCAGTTTGCAACTCCGGAGGTGGAGAGGATCAGAAAGCAGTTCGGGCCCCGCTACAGGTGGGAGGATCAGCCGCAGGAAGCGCTAATGGAAGAGGGGCGCAGGCGCGGATGGAAGATATTCGACGCGGCCCCGGCGATGCGGGCCAGATGGAAAGGGGAACCGCTTTTTTATTGCCAGGACACGCACTTTAACGAACGGGGCAACAGGCTGTTCGCGGAAGTGTTCGCCGAATGGCTGGTGAAAGAAGGGCTCGTCCCGGCGGGCGGCGTGGGCCAAATCAGAAAAAAACAGTTTATTTCGTAATCACCGGCCGCTTGTGCCCGGCCTTGGGTATCCACCACTCGTCGAAATTGTACGCGATGCCGGCAGGGCCGGGGTCTATCCCGCGCACTCGCGACGATACGATGGGAAGCGCCTCGGGAACGTACAGGAATGTGTATGGCTGCTCGTCGGCGAGTATGTCCTGGAACCGGTGGTACAGCTTTTTCCGCGCCTCCTTGTTGAACGTGCGGCGGGCGTCGTCCAATATCTTGTCCACCTCGGCGTTGGAGTAGCTTATAAAGTTAAGTTCGTGCTCGCCGGTCTTTTTTGAATTCCATATCTCATACTGGTCCGGGTCTATCCCCAGGCTCCACCCGAGTATGCAGGCGTCGAAATTGCGCTTGTTGATGAAATTGTTTATGAATGACGACCACTCCAGCACCCGCACGCCGACCTTGATCCCCACCTGCTTCAAGCGCTGCTGGAGTATCTCCGCCGTCTTGGCGCGCAGGGGGTTTCCCTGGTTTGTGATTATCTCGAACTCGAAAGGCTTGCCGTCCTTGACAAGGTAGCCCTCGGAGTTCTTCTGGCTCCATCCCGCCTCTTTCAAAAGAGCGGCCGCCTTGGCCGGGTCATACGTATATTTTTTCACGTCGCTTTTGTACGCCCACGTGCCAGGCTTGTACGGCACGTCCGCCTCCTGCCCCAGGCCCATCAGCACGCCGTCTATAAGTTCGCGCTTGTCTATGGCGTATGTTATGGCCTGGCGCACCCTTTTGTCGGCGAACATGGGCCTTTGCATGTTGTAGCCCATATATGTGTAGGCGTTGGCCAGGTACTTGTACTTCCTGTAATTCTTCTGGAAATATTCGCCGTCCGTCTGCTTGAGGTATTGCAGCGGCTGGAGGCTCATCATGTCTATGCCGCCGGATTTAAGCTCCAGGAACTGGGTTGCCGGGTCTGGTATCACCCTTGTGATGTTCTTTGCTATCATCGGCCGCCCAAGGTAATGGGCCGGATTGGACTCCAGAATGATGTGCGTCTGGGCCTTCCACTCCACAAAACGCCATGCGCCGTTGCCAACCGGGTTGCGCGCCAGCGGCGATTTTATCAAGTCGGCCGGTTTGGTCCCCTTCAGCAAATGCCTTGGAAGCCCCGTCATGCCCGCCATGCGCACCAACGCCGGCGCATATGGCTCCTTGAACGTGACCCGGAAAGTGAAATCGTCCGGCGCCTCGGCTTTCTGGATTTGCATAAAATCCTCCTTATACGCCGATGGGACGTCCGGATGGACCATCATTTCGTACTGGAACAACAGGTCGTCCGCTGAAAAATGGGCTCCGTCATGCCATTTTATGTTTTTGCGCAGATGGAATGTGATCGTTTTCTGGTCCGCTGAAACGTCCCACTTCTCCGCCATGCCTGGTATGAGGTCATAATTTTTGTCCAGCCGCATAAGCTGGCCGAAAACAGCGTCAGCCACCCCGGCTGAAGCGGAGTCCGCCGCCAGAAAGGGGATGAGGTTGGAAGCGTCGCCTATTGATTCGGCCACGAGAGTATCGCCGAAATCCTGCGCGTTTGGAGATTCTTTTGTTGGAGATGCGGAAGGGGAGGAAATATCCGGCTTCTGCGGCGCGCTGCTATTGTCGCACGCCGCAAAGGCCGTTAAACAAAAAGAAAGTATGATGGCGACCGCGGCTTTTGGCCGAATCGCCATCCTTAAATTACTTCTTGGCAGCCGGGGCAGCGGCAGGAGCCGGGGCAGCGGCCGGGGCCGGAGCGGCGGCAGGAGCCGGAGCGGCCGGTGCGGCGGCCGGGGCAGCAGCGCCCTCAGGAGCCGGAGCGGCGGCCGGAGCGGCGGCTTCAGGAGCCGGAGCCGGGGCCGGAGCCGGGGCGGCGGCAGGAGCCGGAGCAGGGGCCGGGGCCGGAGCAGGGGCTTCCTGCGTGCAGGCGATCATCGCAACGCTGACAAAAGCAAGTAAAGTGGCAATACGTTTCTTCATCTTTTCTCTATCCTCCGTTTTTTCCATTTGATCCGCCATTAACTGGCCCTGCCGCGCCGGGTTTCGACCCCGCTGACTCATCAAGGGGGCCTCCCGTATCGGTGGCCGCGCTGGCTGGATCTTTTTTGGTTTGAGACGCTTTGGCGCTGTCATCCGCCGGCAGTTCCACCGGAAGAGTGGCAGGACCCGCCGGAATAACCGACGTTTCCTTCCTCCCGCTGGACATCGCCGAAAGGGTCAACGACGTTAACATAAATATTATGGCGGCCCCGGTGGTTATCTTCGCCAGGGCGGAGGCAGGGCCTCTGGAGCCGAAAAGCGTCTGGCTTGAACCGCCAAACGCGGCCCCCATGGCGGCGCCTTTGCCTTGCTGCAGCAAAACTATGACAATCAAAGCCACCGCGACAACCACATGCGCCACAGTGACCAAGGTCGAAATCATTACTTACCACTCTCCCCTTGTATAAAAACAAGAAGGATAGCATAGACATTTGTCCGGCGCAACAGTCAAAGTGGGGATTATTATGAATTCCAAAATCGGCCGTGGTACCATATTAAAATGACTATAGTTGATGTTGACACCATTGTTTTCGACCTGGACGGCACCCTCATAGACTCCAAGGAAGACATCGCCGACGCGCTCAACCACACTTTCGGGGAAATGGGGTACGATCCGCTCCCCATGAGCGTGATCGAAAGCTTTGTCGGCAATGGAATCAATCCGCTCATCCATAAGGCCGTAATTGCGGCGGACCATCTGGAGCGGGAGACAGAGGCTCTGAACCTATTCCGGGAGCGGTATTGGGAGCGTTTGCTGGTGAAGACCCGGCCATACGACGGAGTTGCCGACACCCTCAAAAAGCTGGGCGGGCGCTATCATATGGGGCTGATCTCCAACAAGCCGCAGCGGTTCACCTTCAAAATAGTGGATGAACTGGGCTGGGGGCCATATTTTGACGGGGCCGTTTACGGCGGTGACACGTTGCCCGTGAAAAAGCCGGATCCGGCGGCGCTTCTGGCCATAGCGGAAAAGTACGGAACGGCCCCGGAAAGGTTGATGATAGTGGGCGACTCCGCCGTGGACGTGGCCACCGGCAGGAACGCCGGCGCCCGCACAGTGGGCGTCACATACGGGTTTCGCGGCGTGGACGAGCTTAAGGATGCCGGGGTGGAAATATTGATAGACCGCTTCGGCGAGCTTCTGGACATCCTCGGCGGCGCAAAATGATCCGCGAAGGGGAATGCATTGGCTGCGGCGGATGCTGCCGCAAAATGCGGATCACCGGGATATTGAGCCACGTGATAGGCCAGCACGGCTCCATGGACGAGGCCCGCGCCTATTACAGCTTCCGCAAAATCGCCATAACCCAGGTTGATCCCTCCACCGACACACTCTGTTTCGAGCTGGACATCCCCTGCGACAAACTGACGCCAGGCAACCACTGTTTGCTGCACGGCCAACCAGAGTTAAAGCCTGTGATCTGCCACCGTTATCCTATGGCGCCGGACGATATTGAAGGGTGCGGATTTAATTGGAGGTAGGCCGCTCAATATATAGAAATATATGGCCATTCCAATGAAGGGAACTGCTGCGCCCGGCCACATGTCATCAAAATCAGACTCCAAAGAGTTATATGGTATAATCCTCGCATCTATACGGGATTGAGATTATGAGCACCCGGTTCCTCGCGCAATTTCTGATAATTCCAACGTTCCTGGCGGTCATTGCCGGATGCGGCGCTTCTATAGATAAGGAGAAAGGCTCCTCCTCTGGAGCCACCAGCGCCAAATTACAGCTTACATGGCCCGAGGGCTACCGTTACGATCCGGCCACGCGAAAACTCACGGCGCCTTCTTCATTCGTCCGCAGGGAAGCGCCCTTCTATGTCACCAGCGTCACGATGACCGTCAGCGGCCCGGACATGGAGCCGATGACCGTGGACGTTCCGCTGGACACTTTGACCGTTGACCTTACAGTTACTTTCGGCGAGCGCTATTTCGACGTTCTGGTGGAGACGGAATACGGCGATACGTTCACGGGGTCGGAGACGGCGGCGGTGTCTCCATTCGGCTCCCCGGTGCTGGTGATCGAGCTTGAAGTGAACGCGCCCCCGGTGATAACGGGGATTGAAATGTCCATCCCCGAACCCAGACCCGGGGACACCATTTCGGTGACAGGATACGCCGAAGACCCGGATGCTGACGATGAGTTGACTTACGCCTGGTACGCCTACGGGCTCAACGGCTCTGAATCGGCTTCGGGCCAGACTGTGACCGGCAGCGTGCCCATTGAAGGCGGGCAGTTCACCATCATACTGGTTGTGGATGACGGGCACGGCGGAGTGGCTTCGCAGGAACTGACCTTCGACGCCAGGGGGACGGCGCCCGTGATACTGGGGATGACCGCCTCCAACACGGCCCCGAAGATAGGGGATGTGGTCAACCTTTACGGCTACGCCACGGACGACGATCCGGGCGACACGCTGACCTACGAGTGGACTGTGACGGACCCAAAGGGGAGTTCGTACAACGTGCAGGGGGATAACGCGTCCATGACGATTTCCTCCACCGGCGCGCACGAAGTGACACTGACGGTGACCGATCTGCAGGGCAACTACGCCACATCTTCCATGACCATTGACGTGATCTGCAACTACGGCACGCCGCAGGCTCCAATAAACGTCACGGCGGCCGCAGGCACGGGCAGCTCGATAGTGATAAGCTACCAGTATCCCGGCGGCGGGGCAGGCGAAACGTCTGACGGGATCGCGGTGTACAACCTTTCATGGAAGGACGTAACGCTCACCACCACTGGATGGAAGGGGGGATATTCACGCACCGGGAGCATCACCTATTCTTGCACCCAGGGCCATCAGTATAATTTCCAGGTGAGCGCTGGCAATTCATGTTATGTGGCGGGTTCGTACTCCGCATGGACTGGACAGATAATATGCCCATAACAGTGTGTACATGCAATTTATGAACAAGAACAGTTTCCGTGTCGCGGCAATAGCGGCGTTCGCGGTCGTCTTGCTTGCCGCCGGGCGCTCCTGGTCCGCGCCGATAAGCGCGAAGGCCGTTCACGTTGAAGGCTCCGTTGTGGTAATCTCCGTCAGGGACGCAAAGATGCGCGCCGTGGCGAAGGGGGACACTTTCTCGGAAGGGGACAGGATAAAAACATCCTCCAATGGCGTGGTGGAGGTGGAACTGGACACAAGCGACCTTATCCGGCTGGACAAAAACTCCGACCTGGTGATAAAGTCGCTCAACCGTAATCCCAAAGGCTCCACCTTCTCCATCTTCAGCCTGATGATCGGAAGGGTCAAATCCGCCGTCTCAAGGCTTGCGGACCGTGAATCAAGGTTTGAATACCATACAAAGGCCGCGATATGCGGCGTTTCCGGCACTCCCCCTTTCATTGTGGAGTCCACAAATGGCGAGACCAACGTGGACCTTCTCGGCGAACCTGGCGAAAAAGGTTCGGTTTATGTCAGGGGATTCGATCCTGCGGCGACCATGGTACATGTCCTTTCCGGCTCCCGCACCGTTGTGAACTTCGGGTCGGCTCCCACCGCTCCTTTTCCAATCTCTTCTGACAGGCGCCAGCATTTGAACAGGACTGTGCCGTTTAAGACCGTTCCGAAAATTCAACATGCTCCAGAGGCGAAAAAGGAAAACGGGGAGCCGAAGGAGGAGCCGAAAGAAGAAAGCGGCGGCCAGGACAAGCAGGGCTCCGCCGGAGAAGTAAAAGAACCTGACGCAAATGGCCAGGTTGACGCGCCCGGCGCCGGCTTTAACGACGCCATAGACACAATGACCCTGAACAATTTGAGCAGAAATGTGAGCGTTCCCAAGCAATTAAGCCCCGAAGACGCGGCCGGGACAGCCGCTATCGAGCAATTTGGGACATCGCAGCAAGGGGTCATCGAGGGACAGGCGGAGACTTCCGGGGCCGCTGCGATCCCCCCGGCGTCTGCCTCTGTCCAAGTACAGATAAAACTCAAATGACGCCGCTAAAACGGGCGTGGGCTCTGGCCGCAATGTTGCTCGCCATTTGCGGGCAAAGCTACGCGCAGGAGCAGGAGGCGTCTCCATGGTTGCTGACTGTGTCGGCAAACCACGGAGCATGGAACTCGGACAAAGCTTCATCCGACGGATCGCAGACCACCGGATTTGTGCAAATGGCTTATGCGGTGGAGTCTTGGGGGCTCTCGGTCTCCGGCACATATGCGCGCACTTCCTATATGACAGAGGGGGCGGACGGGCGATTCGAGGTGTCCACGCCGGCGGACACGGACATATCCACTTTCTACTTGGTCAAGCTTGCCGGCTGGACGCTTCGCGGCGGCGTGGACATAAAGGCGCCCACCGGCAAGCACGCATACACCGACGAAGAGATATCAAGAATAATGGTGGACAAGCTCAGCCAGGAGATAATGCTGCTTAACACATATGGCGGCGGCCTGAGCGTCATTCCGCATTTCGTCGCAGTATATTCCATGAAACCTTTCACCATCGGCGCGGCGGCGCGCTATGAAATCACCGGGGAATATGATCCGACAACACAGACCGGAAATGACAATTTCAACCCCGGCGACAGGATCACAGCGCTTCTGACCGGGGCATGGGCGGTAACCGACGACGACGCATTGATGCTCACGGCGTCTTATCTCAGCCTTGGGAAAGACAAGCAGGACGGAAAAGACGTGTTCCGCCAGGGCGACACATACTCCGCGGACGCGAGATATATCCGGAGTTGGGGAGAGGCGTTAAGCACGAGCCTTGGCGTCATATATAGAAACCAAGGGATCAACCAGGCCCTCACGGCGGAAAGCTACCTGCAAAGCGAGGTCTCCAACTCCAACAACAACTCGCTGGAGACCTACCTCAATGGTCAGTACCGATATACGAAAAGTCTCCTGTTGCGTGGCACGGCCGGAATGAAAATTGTCGGGGCAAACGGTTATCCGGAGGACGATCCTTTATACGATGCAGGCATTGAAAAGCAATATTTGGAGGCCGGCGCGTCATGGTATTTCACCGAGGGGATGTACACCACGGCCCTGCTGAGGTACACGCGTATAAAGAACAAAATGGACGCCTTGTCATCGGCGGACACGGTTTATGGCCTGGTCAACGTTGACATTTCGTTTGTTTACGGCTTTTGACGCAAAGCCGTCATCGTTGAATTCAATTCAATAAATGGCCACGCCCGGGATCGCGGCAGGAATCTTGCCAACATGTATCGTTTTCCAGAAAAAGGATTTGGAGAAAAGGGGGCTGATATTCTGAAACGAAAGGCGTCTAATTGGTGGAGCTGAGGGGGATCGAACCCCTGGCCTCTTGAATGCCATTCAAGCGCGCTCCCAGCTGCGCCACAGCCCCATCAAAAGAGTTAATTTAACAAAAGACTATTTTCCCGTCAACTAAATTGATTTGATTCGTCGGCCATTATATTCGATGAGAATCCGGCCTGTCATGGATTGTGGGCGATGGGGGGCGCGCCTGTCCATGGCAATTCAAGGCTCGCCTGGGCCTGGCTCGGCAAATAGTTCAGCCAATTTTGGCGCTTACACTGTGGGCCACTGAAAACCGTTCATTTCCTCGATGAAATGGGCGTACTCCAATTTTACCGAAGCAAGGTTCTCCACGGACCTTTCGCAGTCGTTCTCCTCCGCGCTATCTTCGCACAGCATCGCCGCGTGGGCCAGCCGTTCCGCCCCGACGTTGGCGGCGGAGCCTTTCACGCTGTGCGCGTGAAGGGCCGCGTCCTGCATATTCTTTTTTTTAACCGCTGTCTCGAGCTTGTCCAGGACAGCGGGGGTGTTCGAGAGGAATTTGTCCATCAGGGTCCTTACAAGCGAAACGTCGAAGTTCAACCTGCCGCGCATGCCGCTGTAATTGAACACCACCCTGGGGGGCGTCTCTCCCTCAGCGGCGTAGCCATCGGCCTGGCCTCCCTCACGAAGCCAACGTTTAAGGACGGTGTTTATGGCGTCAACGCTGACAGGCTTGCTCACATAATCGTCCATCCCGGCCGCTATGCATTTTTCCCTGTCGCCCATCATGGCGTTTGCGGTCATTGCGACGATTGGGATGCGCTTTTTCCCATCCTCCCCGCTTCTAATGGACCTGGACGCCTCATATCCGTCCATCACCGGCATATGGCAGTCCATGAACACTATGTCATAGTCCACCTTTTCCAGCAGGTCGAGCGCTTCCTGCCCGTCGCCGGCCACGTCCACTATAAGCCCCATCCGCGCCAGTATCCCCCTGGCCACGGCCTGGTTGGTTATGTTGTCCTCCACCACAAGCGCGATGCCTTTGTGCGCCCCGGCGGGTATCTCGCGCCCCGCGCCCCTGCGGGCTTCGTGCGGGAGCCTGTTGCTGGTCAATATCCCTGAGCCCTCCCCACGCGGTTTTGTGTTCCGCAGCGTCACCAGCGTGTCGAACAATTGGGACTGGCGTATGGGCTTTAAAAGATAGGCGTCAAAGCCTATCGCCTCGAATTTCTTGGCGTCTCCCGCGCCGCCGCCGGATGTGAGCATCACAAGCCTGATTCCGCTCAGCTCCGGGATGGCCCGCATGGCCCTGCCGAGCGTTTCCCCGTCCATCCCCGGCATAAGGTGGTCCACAACGGCAACTTCGTGCAGCGCCCCTGCCTTGGAGGCGGCCAACAGTTGGATGAGCGCGTCCGAGCCGCTGGAAACGCAATCGCACACTATCCCCCAGTGGGTAAGCTGCTCCCGGAGTATTTTCAGGTTCACGTCGTTGTCGTCCACCACAAAAACGCGCATCCCCGCCAGGCTTTCAAATGAGACCGATTCCGGGGCCGATCCGGAGGCCTCCGGCAACGGAAGGCGGACAAGGAAAGTGGCCCCCTCGCCTATCTTGCTTGTGACGCTAATCGAGCCGCCCATCATCTCCACAAGCTGGTTTGTGATAGCCAGGCCAAGCCCCGTGCCGCCGAATTTGCGGGTCGTGGAGGCGTCCACCTGGGTGAACTTGTCGAAAATCTTTTTTTGCATCTGTTCGGGGATGCCCACGCCGGTGTCCTTGACCGAGACGGCGAATGCGCCTGGGCCTGTTCCGCCCGCTTCATGCTGGACGTCGATGAGTATGTAACCTTTTTCGGTGAACTTGATAGCGTTGGAAATCAGGTTCATGATTATCTGGCGGACCCTGCCCGGATCCCCTTCAACGCGGCGGGGCGCCTTCGGATCGTACCGGAGGATGACCTCCAGCCGTTTTTCATGCGCCTTGAGGCACAGTGTGTCGATCACGTCCTCGATCCCCTGCCGCAGGTCGAACGGGATCGGCTCTATGGAAAGCTTTCCCGCCTCTATCTTGGAGAAATCGAGGATGTCGTTTATGATCGAAAGCAGCGACTCGGCCGAACTGCGGATGGTTTCGGCGTAGTCGCGCTGCTCGTGGCTAAGCCTGGTGTCCAGCAACATACTTGTCATCCCGATGACGCCATTGAGCGGGGTGCGGATCTCATGGCTCATATTCGCCAGAAACTCGCTTTTAAGCCTGGCCGCGCTTTCGGCCTGCTCCTTGGCGGCCAAAAGTTCGCTGTTCCGTTTTTCCAGTTCGGCGGTGCGTTCCTGTATCCTCCCCTGGAGAAGGATGTTCGTTTCAAACAACGAAAATGAGCTGCCTATGGAGTCCACGCTGCGCTCCACGCGGCTCATCAGCGAACGGTTGATTTTCCGCTGGGCCGTCAGCTCATCGTTAAGGCGGTCCAGTTCGGGGGTTGCGCTTTCAGTGTCCACGGTCACGCTCCAATTGCTATCCCGGTCAGAGTCTGGTTGACGTGGACGGCGTTGAACTGCTCCCCGTACGTGTGGAACCCTATGACGTTGTTCTCCGTCATGATCCGGGCGGCCTGTCCGGCAAGCCCCTTTTCGAGGATCTCAAGCCTGCGCAAAATACATTCGCAGCCAATCACCACCTTGGGGGAGCCTATCTGTTTTTTCACATTTTCAAACGTCTCCTCCAGGTTCTCTATTATGTCCACACCCTTGGCGAGGGTGAGAACCAGCCCTTCGTCTATTGCGCAGTAAAACGTCAGGGACCCGTCATCGTTCACTTTCTGTATGGAACGCACGTAGAACTCCCCTCCTATCTTGAGCATCACGGGATTTCTGGAGAAGATCATCGGTTCGAGCTTGTCTATGGTGAGCCCCACGAACCTTGCGTATTCCTGCGCCGCCGGGCGGCCGTTTATTTCCGTGACGATCCGCTTTTCAGGGATCGCCCCGGTGATGACCATCTTGCTCCCGTTGTCGGGAGTGAAATGCTGCGTCTTGAAGGCGGTGACAGGGAGCGTGGTGGAAAACGCCGAAAAAACCGCGGCCCCGGATATGAACTCCCCGTCATAGTACACGCAGGTTTCCTTGAACTTGAGGTTGTCCCCCGCCGAACCGCCTATTATGGGCATGGAGCCCATTGCGCCGGAAAGATAGGCCACCACAGGCTCCTCTTTGACGGAAAGGCCGTCTATGAGCAGCAATCCGAAGGAAGATGCGGCCTCGGCCCCGCTTTTTTCCGGGAACGACGCCTTGATGTCCCTGGAAATTCCGGCGGCTGCCTGCACCCCGAAATTGTTCACGTCGGGTATCAGGAACGTTTTCACCGAAAGCTCCGTGCTGGCTATGCTCACCCCGGAAAGGGACCATTCCGGGTATCCTGCCGGGGATATCTCTCCGGCTGTCGTGCATCCAATCACCGGACAGTCAAATTCGGATTTTATCGCGCGCCCAAGCTCCTTGAGATCGTAGTTGGTAGAGCAGAATATCAGCGCCAGAGACATTCCGGGCTGGCCAATCATCCCCTTAAGCTCGGCCAGCGCGCCGGAAGCGGAATCCTTGTTCAGGCTGAATCCCTTTTTTACGGATATCCTTCCATTGTCTGCCATGTCCACCCCCCAAAGTTCAAGCCGCCATGACGTAAAATATATAGACCCGGCCAATGGCCGTGAAGCCCCCGCTTCATACTTACGGATGTCAGACCGCGCCTATGGAATTATGAACCAACAATATATTGGGCGCAATAACGTCCAGGCGGCTATTTGCGCCAGGCTTCCCCATCACCCGCAAAGCTATCAAGCGGCGACAAGATATCAGTACCGGCGATTTTGTCACTTATCACCGTTGCGTCAAGCCGAAGCGTTCACCGCAGCCTTGATAATCGGGGTGAATTCGGAGGTCTTCAGGCTGGCTCCTCCTATCAGGCCGCCGTCTATGTTCGCCATGCCGAAAAGCTCTTCGGCGTTGGACGCCTTGACGGATCCGCCGTAAAGGATCCTTGCCGTCTGCGCGGCGTTCGCGCCGTACAACGTCTCAATTTTGCCTCTTATTTGCGCGTGCGCCTCGTCCGCCTGGGAGGGACTCGCCGTCTTGCCGGTGCCGATGGCCCACACAGGCTCGTACGCGATTATCACCTTTTCAAAATCGTGAAGGGCTATCCCGGCGAACGCTTCCTCGATCTGCCGGTCGAGCACGGAAAAAGCTTCCCCCGCCTCCCTTTGCGCAAGCGTTTCGCCCACGCACACAATGGGCCTAAGGCCGGCTTTGAGTGATGCGATGATTTTTTTGTTCACCGTCGCGCCGGTCTCCCCGAAAAACTGCCTGCGCTCAGAATGGCCGATTATCACAAGCTTGCATCCGGCGTCCTTTAGCATCTGGGCCGACACCTCGCCCGTGAACGCCCCGCTCTCTTCCCAGAACACATCCTGCCCCGCCACCTGGATGGACGAGTCCCCCACAATATCAAACACCGGCTTTATCGCCGTGAAAACGGGTGCCACCACGATGTCCACCTTGTGGATGTCCCGGGTCTCCTTTTTCACCGCCTCGGCCAGCTTTATGGACTGCTCTATGGTGTTGTTCATTTTCCAGTTTCCCGCCACCATCAGCCTGCGTGTCACTTTATTCTCCTTTGTTTCCGACTGATTAAAATCCGCCTGCCGCTATCAATCCAAGAAGTTCGCCGTCGCATTTTAACGCCGGAGAACAGCGAATCAAGCTTTGCGTTCCTGGAGTTTTTCCTGTATCCATAGATTGATCAGGGTATCGGCGGAAACACCGCGCTTATGGGCCGCCTCCTCGACCTGCCCGGCAAGCTTCATGTCCAAAGCGCAAAAGACTGCTTCAGAATTAACTTCCACATCAAATTCCGATTCCCTTGTCTTGTCCCAATAGTCCGTCAAATCGTGCGTGTCCCAAAATTCGCCTATCCTCTTATAGGATGTCATTCCGGATATTGAGCTTTTACTTTTTTTCATACCTTTTTCTCTCGGAGTCTGTCATGTCCCTTGCGGTGACAATCAATGCGCCGCCCTCTTTTTTGTAAATGAAAAAAATTATGAGCCTCCTGCCCTTAAAGGTTTCCCCCATCGCTGAATATACATGTTCACCTTCACGATGCCCATTCTCGATAAATCTGAATCCAGGATGGTTATCAAACGTTTCCCGCACTTCATCGGGATTAACCCGATGCTTCCAACGCAGTTTTTCAACGATTTCCTCAATCCAAACCAGCCGCTCTATCTTCAATTTTAGTCCATGCCAGGATGCAATTTGGGTGGTTTATCCGCAAATAATGATCCATCATTTCTTCCTGTCGTTTAGCGCCGCGATACCGGGAAGCGTTTTCCCCTCGAGCAGCTCTAAAAACGCCCCGCCGCCGGTGGAGATAAAGCTCATCCTGTTCGCCAGGCCAGCTTCGTTCACCGCCGTCACAGAATCGCCCCCGCCCACCACCGTAAGGGCGCCAGACTCCGCCATGGCCCGCGCCATAGCCATTGTCCCTTCGGAAAACGCCTTGTTCTCGAACACTCCCATCGGCCCGTTCCATATGATCGTCCTGGCCGGCTTTAACGCCTCGGCGAAAAGCAATATCGTCGCCGGGCCTATGTCCGGCGCCACTTTGTCCGCCGAAAGCTCCTGCGCGGTCACAACATCTTCTTTCGCGCTGTCTTTGATTGTTGAACCTGTGACAAAGTCCACCGGCAGGTAGAACTTCACCCCCTTTTGCTTGGCCTTCATCATCACCTCGGTCACCTTGTCCACCATGTCCGCTTCAAGGATGTTCTTTCCCACTTCCCGGCCAAGCGCCTTGAGAAAAGTGAACGCCATCCCGCCGCCGATGATCATGATGTCGCACTTTTCCAGCAGGTTCTCTATCACAGGCAGCTTGGTGGAGGCCTTTGCGCCCCCCAACACCACCGCTAACGGCCTTTCGGGGTGCGTCATGGACTTGTTGAAATAATCTATCTCCTTTTTCATCAGGAAACCGGCAACGGAAGTCTTTACGAACCTGGTTATCCCCTCCGTGGAGCAGTGGGCGCGGTGGGCCGTGCCGAAAGCGTCGTTGACATATACGTCCGCCAGCGCCGCCAGTTTTTTGCTGAATCCCTCGTCGTTCTTTTTCTCTTCCTTGTAATAGCGCACGTTCTCAAGAAGCAGCACATCGCCGCCTTTAAGCGCCGCCACCGCCGATTCGGCCTTCTCCCCCACGCAGTCCTCGGCGAACGCCACGGATTTTCCGAGAAGCTTTTGGAATGTGTCCAGCGTTTGGCGCAGGGTGAACTCCGGAGTCACCCCCTTCGGGCGCCCAAGGTGGGACGCCACAATCACCCTCGCCCCCTTGTCCGCGGCGTACTTGATTGTGGATACGGCTTCGCGGATGCGCGTGTCGTCGGTGACTTTGCCGTTTTCCACCGGGACGTTGAAGTCCACCCGGATGAAAACTTTCCTGCCTTTGAGTTCAACATCTTCGATGGACAGTTTGTCCATGGACGCCCCTCCCCCATTCACCCCGGCCGCCAAAAGGGCCGGGGGCGTGTCTTAACGTATGGTCAGATACCCTTCGAGACGATGTACTTTATAAGGTCGCGCACGCGGCACGAATAGCCCCACTCGTTGTCGTACCAGGAAAGCACCTTCACCGTCCGCTTCTCGATGACGCGGGTCTCGATCGAGTCGAAAATCGACGAGGCCGGGTTGCCGTTAAAGTCCTTGGATACCAGCGGCTCGTCGCAATACTCCAGTATCCCTTTCATCGGCCCATCGGCGGCGGACTTCATGGCGGCGTTGATTTCCGCCGGGGTCGTGTCCTTCTCTGTAAGGCAGGTCAAGTCCACCAGCGACACGTTGGGGGTGGGCACGCGGATGGACAGGCCGTCGAGTTTCCCCTTCAACTGAGGCAGCACAAGCGACACCGCCTTTGCCGCGCCAGTGGAGGTCGGTATCAGCGACAGAGCCGCGGCGCGGGCGCGGCGAAGGTCCTTGTGCGGCAGGTCGAGTATCCTCTGGTCGTTGGTGTAGCTGTGAATGGTGGTCATCAGCCCGTTGACCAGGCCGAAGCTGTCCATCAACACCTTGGCCACCGGCGCAAGGCAGTTTGTGGTGCACGAGGCGTTGGAAAGCACGTGGTGCCTGGCCGGGTCGTATTTGTCTTCGTTGACACCCATGACCACCGTGATGTCCTCTTCCTTGGCGGGGGCGGAGATCACCACTTTTTTCGCCCCGGCTTCCAGATGCTTGGCCGCGTCCGCCCGCTTGGTGAAAAGCCCCGTGGACTCCACCACCACACTCACTCCCATCTCTTTCCACGGCAGTTTGGACGGGTCTCTCTCCGCGGTGATCCTCACCTTGGCCCCGTCAACGGTCAAGGCGTTCTCCTCCGCCTTCACGTCATGGGGAAATACTCCGAAAGTGGAGTCGTATTTCAAAAGATGGGCGAGGGTCTTGGCGTCCGTGATGTCGTTCACCGACACAATCTGAATATCCGGATTGCCCATGCAGGCCCTGAAAAAGTTCCGTCCGATCCTTCCGAATCCGTTGATTCCAACCTTAACGGCCATGACAGTTTCTCCTCCCCTGTATAATTTTTGGGATCACCAATTCCCGTTGGCTCTTGTTTACCGTACTTAGGAAATTAAAAGTATATTCCCATCTGGGGCCAAGTCAACGCCAAACGTCAAACTCCCGGCGTCCCTTTAAACCGGTTTTACAACGGGTTTTGTTGACTATCATAAGGTAATGTGTTATCTTGACGCGCATGAGTGAAAAAAGGATGGCAAGGATTTTTGCGCCCCTGACGCTGGCCCTGGTTCTTTCTTTGGCCGGAATAGGGAACGCCATGCCCAACTACGCTAGATCGCCGGGTGTGTCCTGCTTTAGCTGCCATTCCCGGATTTCATCCGGCCCGGCCAGCCCCGTGGCGCAGTTTGCGTCCGATGAAATATCCGGCGGAAGCACTCTATATGTCGCTCCGTTGACCAATGGCAAGCTTAAGGCAGGCCTGGCCATACACAAGGACAAGGCAGACCAGACCTGGGCCGGATTCGCGTCCGACAACGGGTTTGCAACTTCCGGCGTCTCCGGTGAAAGGGGTAAATCGTCGTCCGGCGGTTCCATGCTTTCCGGTCTTTCCGGTTTTATCTCCGGGGAGAAATTTTACGCCGCCCTCGGTTTTATCGGCCGCAAGACCGGCTTTTTGGACTCTGAAACCGCCGCCGACACCGGATTGTGGTATCGCGTTGGTTACGCCCCCCAATTTGGCCCTGTCAACCTGGACATGGGCCTGTTCGGCGACGCGGCGGACATGAAGAATTTCTCCCCTTCGCGCATTTCCGATATTTATAACGGATTGGGGAACAAAAACGGCGTGGTGGGGCTGGACGCGGGAGCGCAGGGCTCCATTGGTGATGATGTGTCCCTGAGCCTGAAGGCGGTATACCTTAACTCGGGCGATCCCCTTCTCAAGGACAGAGCTTATTACACCGACGGGAGCAACGGGTTCGGAGCCGCCGCCAGGATAGGCATTGGCAAGAGCTTTGGCGTGAGCGCCGCTTATCACACCTACATGGGCAAGACCGGGGAATCATCTTACAGGCAGGACGCCGCCACGATCGGGGCGGACTATAACGTGTCCGGCAAGGTCACCTTGAAGTCGCAATACACCTCATACGGGCTGGACAAGAACGCGCTGACCGGGCAGGACGGCGGCGCATTCTCCATATTGCTCATCTCCGGATTCTAGATTCCACCCTGCCGGGTCACTCTTTTTTCTGGCAGCGGCAGGCCGCGCAGCACACACCGCCCATCACAACCGCCACAACGATCCATTGGACCAGCAGCCGCATGAAATCCAGCTTGATGCCATAGCTTGCCGCCATCTGCTGGCTTGCTCCGGCCAGCTTTATCCCCATCTGGCCCAGGACGGAGGCCTGGATCGAGTCCGCCGAACTGAAAATAAAAGCGTGCCCCCCCGGCGCCGTCACGCCGCCAGCAGGCCCCCATGTCACCATCCATGGCGGGAACAATCCCATCAGCGCGATAACGGCTATCCCGGCCCAAATCATCATCGAGTGTTTACGGCCCATGACACCCTCCATTTTTTATGACACGTTGCTGACAGTGTATCCGGCGCGGACGACCGCGTCCCGGAGCATCTCGTCCGTCACTTTCGCCTCGTCCAGGTCCACCAGGGCGTTCTTCGCCTCAAGGCTCACCTGGGCGTCCATCACTCCGTCAACCTTCTTTAAGGTCTCCTCCACCCAGCTGGCGCAATGGCCGCAGTTCATCCCTTCTATGCCCACCTTTTTTGTTATCACCGATCAGGCCTCCAGCTCATCGCGTCCCGTTTTTTCCAAAATGGCGATCTATCTTGCGACCGATCCCAAAGGTATCCTCACGTTTTCAACCGCTGTGACCACCGGCGCGTAGACCAGATGGGCATCGGCGGACACCGACACATTCCCCGTAAAGGCGCCGGTGAACATGAACCGCACCTGCCTTTTCTCCTTGGACTTCAAGGATGTGTTCTCCAGCATCTTGTGCCCCCCCACGCATGCGTCCCCGCCGGGGCCGATGGGGGCGCCGGTGACGGAGGCGATCTTCTTGCCGAGGGTCTTGCGCTGCGTCTCGCTCCTGCCGGACGAGTCCCTTACCGTCACCTCGATCACAAGCTCGCGCGGCTGGGTCCCGGTGGGGATGGAATGGCCCGCGCGCACGTTGGTGGCGTTCACGTCCACAATGTACCTGTCTCCCTTGGACTGGCCTGCCCGTGCGATCTCAAGTTTCACCGCCCCTTTCATCCGCTCCAGGTCATGGGACAGGCTGTGGTCGTGATAATTGACGGACGAAGCCTTGGAGGCGGCGGTCTTGCCTGATACGGGGGGCATATGGCACCCTTGGCACTGGACACCCTCTTTTGCGTAGTCCGACGCTTTCCATTCGCTGTATGTGGTGGCGGTCTTCATGCCATGGACGCTTGTTATCTCGTGGCACGGGGCGCACATTTCCGACTTGTTGAACCAGTTGGCGTAGGCCGCCGAATGTGCAGGGGACTTCGCGTCCTTGAGCGACGCCCTCTTTTTGCCGGATGGATCCAGCTTGAAAGGCTGCGAAGATCCCGGGTCCACGCTTTCAACGGAGTGGCAGAAATCGCAGGTCACACCCTCTGCGGTGACCGGCTGGGCCACGTCCATGTCGCGCATCGGCGCGGCCAGCGGGGCATGGCATTTAAGGCAGCTTTCCCTGGCGGCCCCTTTTGTCTCAAGATACGCCTTTGAATAGGCGAGCTGGAATATCGGATTGGAATACGAGAGTGAGTGGAGCGACCTGCCGAAGCTTGAATAGATGTCCTTGTGGCACTCGCCGCAAGTCTTCGAGCTTGAAAATCCGTGGCCGTCCTGTTTCCCTTCAGCCGCCTTGGCGGGCGTGGCCCCAAACGCCATTGATAATGCCGCCGCAAGGCAAAGGAAAAGCATGCGGACATTTGAGGTCTTGCGAACGGACTCCGATAAAACCATTTTTCCCGCACCCCCTTTTGATGTGTCCTGAGAACATCCGTCCGGCGGAGGCAGACGTTACAGGTCCCGCCGCCGCGCCAAGGCAATTATTACACAACTTGGGGGGAATTGTCCCGCGCGGCGCCCTGCTGGCCTGGTTCGGCTCTTTTATATTCGGCCTGGATTCAAAACCCCGGATCAGGAACAGAGCGCCATGTACCCTCCCCTGGGAGCGCGGGCGTTCGCTGTGGCCGCGCCACCTTGCCCGCAACAAGGTAATGGAGCCTCGAAGGTTCCGTTAACATGAAAAGGAATTGATATGCCGGCAGGATTTAATGCATATGCCATGACCGAAAATGAGCCGTACCGTGTCATCTTGTAGGGGCGGGTTTGAAACCCGCCCCTACCGCCTTCCGTAGCGCCGCCATCTTGCCGGCGATTCTTTTTCTCCCCCTTTACAAGGAAAGCTTTGCATAATTGCTTTTATGATGCTATATTATATTACCAATAGTAATACAATATATAGCTGGAGGCGAAATGAACCGTAAATCGGGGCAGTTGGGGTTTTCAGACGCCGTTGTCGAGCAAAGGC
>JACRLM010000040.1 GCA_016235255.1 Nitrospinota bacterium
AATCCATTCTTCCCTTGCCAGTTTTCCCGTTACCGTTTACTCTTTTCATGTGACCTCCTTGCTTTCCGTTGTTTTCGTTCAAAAACATGGTAGCAGGTGAGGTCATACCTTCGTTTCAACTAAGTTTAGGACACTTTCGGTCTTATTGGCCACAATCTATATGTAATATAGATGGGAGTTAGATTATAAAAGTGTCATATATTTAGTGGAATAGAGATATGACCTCACCTTGCTACCATGTTTTTGCGACGAAACAACGGAAAGCACGGAAGTCATGTGAAGGGAGTAACTGATAACGTGATACAGGGCAATCCTGAGATGCCCGAAGGTCTGGACAGCCGGGTGTTGACGATCCGGATGCATGCTCCAACACTGGTAACGGCGCAAATTATAACTACTGCTCAACTACCACCGCTCCAGCCGGCACATATGGAATCAACGCCAATGGCCTGTATGACATGGCTGGAAGCGTGTGGGAATGGAACAGCACAAGCCCGGATAACACCGGCAATCACTACGTTCG
This sequence comes from Nitrospinota bacterium, assembly GCA_016235255.1. NCBI lineage: Bacteria > Pseudomonadati > Nitrospinota > Nitrospinota bacterium. The sequence continues at coordinate 524 of JACRLM010000040.1, forward strand.
TGGCGGATCGTGGGTTGACGGTGCAAGTAATTTATTGTCGTCCGCGCAGAGCTTCCGCGCTTCCGCGAACAGCCGCGTGGGATTCCGTTGCGCCAAGTGATGATAGGGTGGCTTAGGGGCCTTAACTATTGACTTGATTGATGAATAGCAACCTTCGCTGTTGGATAATATCCTTTTATCTTACTTTTGAATTTACCAGAGCCCCTTATTCCCCCGCAAGCTTGCTGTGGTGGTATGAATACGTGAAGTAGATGATCACGCCGATCACAAGCCACACGATGAACCGCAGCCAGGTTATCGCGGGCAGGAATGTCATCAGGGCGCCGCAGGAGAGCATTCCAAGCAGCGGGGACCACGGGCTTAACGGATTTTTGAACGGCCTTTTCATCTCCGGCTTTCTTATCCTCAGCACTATGACCCCAAAACAGACCAGAACAAACGCCGCAAGCGTGCCGATGTTCACAAGCTCCGCCAGCTCGCCCAGCGGGATCAGCCCGGCGATGGTGGCGATTATGACCCCGCAAAGCACGATCACCCGCACAGGGGTCTTGGTCTTTGGGTGGACCTCTGCGAACAGCGGGGACAACAGCCCGTCGCGCGACATGGCAAACACCACCCTTGTAAGCCCGTAATAAAGCACCAGCATCACCGTGGTCAGCCCGGCGATGACCCCCGTGGCAACCAGCGCGGAGGCCCAGTTAAATCCGATAAGCTGCAACGCGTGGGCCACCGGCGAGGAGACGTTAAGCTGCGTGTATGGCACGATACCCGTGAGCAGGCCTGACACCAATATATATATGACCGTGCAGATCACAAGCGACGCTATGATGCCGATGGGGACGTCCTTTTGCGGATTCTTCGCCTCCTCCACCGCCGTGGACACCGCGTCGAACCCCACATAGGCGAAAAACACAATCGCCGCCCCGGCGAAAATTCCGGTGGGCTTGCCGTCCGGCGATTCGCCGCTCCAGCCAAAGGGCATGAACGGGCTCCAGTTGGCCGGGTTGACGTTGAACACCGCCACGCCGATGAACACCGATATGGTGACAAGCTTCACCACCACCATAAGGTTGTTCGAGCGGGCGCTCTGCTTTACCCCCATGCAAAGCAGGATCATCAGGACAAGCACTATCCCCGCCGCCGGAAGGTTTATCACCCCGCCGAGTGTCGGGGCTTTCGTCAGGTAGTCCGGCAACCCAAAACCCATCGCCGTGAGCGCGTTGTTAAAATAGCCGCTCCATCCGTTGGCCACCGCCGCCACGGAGACGGCGTATTCGAGAATCAGGTCCCACCCGATGATCCATGCGATCAATTCACCGAAGGCGGCGTAACTATATCCATAGGCGCTCCCGCACCCTCCCACCGCCGACGCCAGTTCCGCATAGGCCAGCGCCGCGAACGCGCACGCAAATCCCGCGACCACAAAAGACAGCACCACCGCAGGCCCCGCCTGTGTGGCCGCCGCGATGCCGGTGAGCACGAATATGCCGGTGCCGATGATCGCCCCGATGCCAAGGAACGTAAGGTCGAAAGCGGTGAGGCATTTGTGAAGCCCGGTGTCTTCGGCGTCGTCGCTTGCGGTGAATTTGGTGCGGAAAATGCGCATCTTGGTCTTGTTCCCCATTTTAAATAAACGCCTGATTCTGGTGCATCACAAGCTTGCGGGCAAGGGAAAAATGTTCCGTCATCCTTTCGGCCTGTCTTTCACAAGAGTGTCCACGACGGTTGGATCGGCCAGCGTGGAGGTATCTCCAACGTGGTCGAGGTCGTTCTCCGCGATCTTGCGCAGTATGCGGCGCATGATCTTGCCGGAGCGGGTCTTGGGCAGGCCCGGGGCGAACTGTATTATGTCCGGCTTGGCGATGGCTCCGATCTCCTTTGTCACATGGTCGAGCAGGGTCTTTTTCAGCCCCGGCGAATTCTGGTCCACCCCCTGGTTCAGGGTGACGAACGCATAAATCCCCTGCCCCTTTATGTCGTGCGGATAGCCCACCACCGCCGCCTCCGCCACATGGTCGTGGGAGACCAGGGCGCTTTCCACCTCTGCCGTGCCGATGCGGTGGCCAGAGACGTTTATCACGTCGTCCACCCGCCCCATTAGCCAGTAATATCCGTCCTCGTCGCGCCGGGCGCCGTCGCCTGTGAAGTATTTGCCGGGATACTGGCTAAAGTAGGTCTCGCGGAACCTTTCGTGATGGTTGTACACCGTGCGCATGATGCCGGGCCAGGCCGCCTTTATAACAAGATAACCCCCTTCGTTGACGGACGCCTCGCTGCCATCCTGCCGGATCACCTCCGGCTCCACGCCGAAGAACGGGAGCGTGGCCGAGCCGGGCTTTGTGGGGATTGCGCCGGGCAACGGCGTTATCAATATACCCCCGGTCTCCGTCTGCCACCATGTGTCCACTATCGGGCAATTTTCCCGTCCCACATTGTTGTGATACCACATCCACGCCTCGGGGTTTATCGGCTCGCCGACGGTGCCAAGCAGCCGCAACGACGAAAGGTCGCATCCTGCGGGCCATTTCTCCCCTTCGCGGGCCACGGCGCGGATGGCGGTTGGGGCGGTGTAGAAAATGTTGACCCTGTATTTCTCCACCACTTTCCAGAACCTGTCCGGCTCCGGATACGTGGGCACCCCTTCGAACATCAGCGTCGTGGCGCCGTTGGACAGCGGGCCATAGACCACATAGCTGTGCCCTGTAACCCAGCCGATGTCCGCAGTGCACCAGAAGATATCCTGTTCGTGGTAATCGAAAATGTTTTTGAAGGTTTCATGGACGTACAGCAGATACCCCCCGGTGGTGTGCAGCACCCCCTTGGGCTTTCCGGTGGAGCCGGATGTGTACAATATGAAAAGCGGGTCCTCGGCGCCGTTGACGGCAGGATCGCACTTGTCATCGGCCATGGCCATTGCGTCGTCCCACCACACGTCGCGCCCCTTCGTCCATTCCACCCTGGCGCCGATGCGCTTGGCGACAATCATCTGGCGAACGCTCGGGCAAGCGGCCACGGCTGTGTCCGCCGCTTTTTTCAACTCGACCACCTTGCCGGCCCGGTATCCCCCGTCCGCGGTTATCACCATGGTGGCGCCGCTGTCCTGTATCCTGTCGCGCAGGGCCTCGGCGGAAAACCCGCCGAACACCACGCTGTGGATCGCCCCGATCCGGGCGCAGGCGAGCATGGCTATCGCAAGCTCCGGGATCATCCCCATGTATATGGCGACGCGGTCTCCTTTGTTCACCCCGTGTTTTTTGAGCACGTTGGCGAACTTGCACACGTCGCGGTGCAGCTCCCGGTAGGTTATTGTTTTCGAGTCGGTGGGATGGTCCCCTTCCCAGATGATGGCGGCCTTGTCCCCCCGCGTGGCAAGGTGCCGGTCCAGGCAGTTATACGATACGTTAAGCTCCCCCCCGTCGAACCATTTTATGTTGGCGTTGATAAAATCGTATTCGCGAACTTTTTTCCACTTCTTCGTCCACACCAGGCTTTTTTCCGCCAGCTCCGCCCAGAACGCTTCCGGGTCCTCCACCGACCTTTTGTGCATGGCGCGGTACTCGTCCATGCTTTTGACCCATGCGCTGGCCGGAAACCCGTCCGATGGATTGAACACCCGTTTTTCCGTGGACATGGACTGTATGGTCGCAGTTTCAGTCATACGCCTGGCTCCTTGTCAGTGGTTGGGCTTAAGAAGAAGATACGGCGGATATATTACCAAAACCTGGGGATGGCAGGAAGTGGGATTGGAGATGGAGGAGGAAAATATATTAGCGCCGCACAAGAGTGAAGACCCCGATTCCCCGATTCCGTTTATTTTCTATTCGACAAACAATCAAGAGCGGGTTTATTATTTTTTACAGCTTCAATAACTTCTAGGATGAATTCGGATTTATCCCTGTTTATACGTCGAAAAAGTTCCTTTGGTGTTGTCGTATTCGGGTCATTCTTTGCGCCCCAAAGAATGACTTCAAGAATTACGGGAATGAGACCAATCCCCCTCTGTGTAAGTTCGTAGATGTATTTCTTCTGATGCTCAGGGTCTTGGGTTTTAGTAATAATCCGACTATCTTCGAGTTTTTTAAGTCTATCAGTTAAGATATTGGTAGCTATTTTTTCGTTAGCTTCAAGAAACTCACCGAAGTAGCGCCTTCCCTTAAAAATCATATCGCGGATAATCAAAAGCGACCACTTGTCCCCAACTATATCCAGGGTAAAAGCGATAGGACAACCTGACTGTCTGCAATCTGTCTTACTTTTGGCCATAAATACATCATATAAATATGACTTGCATAATGCAACCACTTTGATACAATTACAACTGTACTTGCATATTGCAATCATACTAAGAAAAAGAAGGGGTATCTTAATGACTATGAATATTGGGGCGGTGATTGCCCAAGGGTTGTTGGGACTGATTTTTAGTGTTTTCGGATTGAACATGTTGGTCTTTTTTTTAGGAATCACGGATTCACCACCGATCAAACTTCCACCGATGCACGGAGAAGCGGGGGAGTTCATGGGCCTTTTGGTGAAGAGTAGATTTCAACTTTTTGTAAAAATCCTCGAAGTAACCGGCGGGATGCTCCTGCTCGTAAGTTTCGGCCTGCACAGGTATGCTCCTGTCGCTGTCGTGATTCTTGGGCCAATTGCCGTGAGTATTTTCCTATTTCATATCCTGTTTTTACCCTTCGATAAAAGAGTGTTCATGCCTATCGTGCTGCTGGCGTGCCTCGGAGTTCTTGTGGCGCGCTACTGGAGTCACTTTCAGGGGATATTTGACCCGCATTCCTGAAGCCATTCACTATTGATTGCGCTTCATAGCCGCAGATAACTATTATTCGTAAGGGAGTCCTTATTTATGCGCAACAACCGATTATGGATGGCGATTTCAGCGGCGATTGGGCTCGCCTTCTTCCTTATCGCCAACTTCACGGACTTCTTCGTAGGGTTGAATGTTGTGTCCGGCCTAATCCAAATCGTGATCAACATCTTTGTCTTTGTGACATGGTTTAGTGGGTATCGCTCTAGTAATGGTCGTGCGCGGCTCCTGGCGTTCTTCGGAGTCATTGCGCCACCTATATTGGCGGGAACTACGCTCTGCCGTGTTGTCATCCCTTTCTTCTTTAGGCTTGTTCATTGAACACTGTTAAGAAATGACTGCCGCCGCAGTGAGGACAGAGAAATGGGAATGGGGTCATAACAGAAATGGTGACCTTCACATACTCATACGCTGGTAACGTCGGAGCGGAAATTGCTCGTTTTGAGCCAGATCACAATGAGTGCCGAAGGGAATGAGGTCAGGTCTTTACGGCCGTTTACTTTGACTTTCTCATCAACCTGCTTAAAGTCGAATGGCGCCGCAAATTAAAACACCGCCGTCTTCACCGCTTCGAAGACTCTATTAATTCCCGCCCGGGCCCCGTTTCTCAAAGCCTGTGCATCCTATGCATTTTTCCGGGCTCATCATGACTTTGGAAAGCAGATAGTATGAAAACACCAGGGAAATGACAATCCCGCCGCTGACTATAAGCTCCAATATCGAGCGATGGAATTCGACGTCGCTCATTTCCTGGTGCACGCTCATCATGGCGCTTACCATCAAAATACGCCGGACGGATGAAATAAGGCCGATGATGAGAAACGGAGTCAACGAAATCCGCCGTTCGGTCAGGTATATAAGCACCGTGCTGAAAATTTCCAGAATGATGACAACCAGAAGGATATCGTTGACCACGTTGAGGATGTTTATCGTGGTAAGCCCCTTTGTCAGGTGCATTATCGTTATTCCGGTGATGGCCAGCGCCGAAACGAAAAGAATGACCGCGATTATGTAATATACAAAATCCTCGGCCATGTAGAACTTCTGCAATGCCCTGCGGGCGAGGACACGCTCCCCTATTTTATGGAATTTCTCTTTCACCGCGCCGCAGCGTGGGCAGGTCCAGTCGCGCGGGACATCCTCAAACCGGACGCCGGGCGCCACGCCGGACTGGGCGTCCCCTTTTTCCTGCTGATATATGTATCCGCATATGGAGCATTCCCAGTTTTCCATTCACACACCGTTAAAAGGTTACGTTTTCATTCCCCGGAGGACTGGACCGAGGACTTAACAATCAACATTATCATCAACCGGCTGCAAGCAAACAGCGCCGCGAACTAATTCGTCACCGCTTTTTTCACCGCATCCACAACCTTGTCCTGATCTTCCTGCGTCAGGTACGGCCCCATAGGAAGGCTCATCACCTCATCGGCCGCCTTTTCCGCCAGCGGAAAACTCCCCACACCTAGACCAAGGTTTGAGAACGCCGGTTGCAGGTGCAAAGGTTTCGGATAATGCACCGCCGTCGGCACACCATCGGCCTTAAGCCGCTCGGCCACCTGCTCCCGGCTCTTCACGCGGATGGTGTACTGGGCGTAAACGTGATTGTTGCCCGGCATTATCACAGGTGTCTGGACATGGCCTTTTAGCGACGCCGTGTAACGCGCGCCGATCTTTTCTCTCGCCGCAACCTCATCCGGGAATATGGCGAGTTTCGCAATCAATATGGCCGCCTGCAACGTGTCCATCCTGCCGTTCATCCCTATGATGGGATGGTTGTAGCGCTTGTCCTGCCCGTGGTTTCGTATCTGACGCATTTTTGTGGCAAGCCCGTCGTCATTGGTGAAGCACGCCCCGCCGTCTCCATAACATCCCAGCGGCTTGGCCGGGAAAAAGCTTGTGCAACCAATGGTGGACATGGCGGACGATTTTATCCCGTGGCGCGTGGCGCCAAAACTTTGCGCCGCGTCCTCTATCACAGGCAGCCCGTGTTTGGACGCGATGGCGTTTATCGCCTCCATCTGGGCGCACTGGCCGTAAAGGCTCACCGGCATGATAGCAGTGGTCTTTTTGGTGATGGCCGCCTCGATCTTCGCCGGATCCATGTTCAGCGACTCAGGCTCCACGTCCACGAACACCGGGATGGCGCCAAGCAACGCGATAGTCTCGGCGGTGGCGATGAACGTGAAAGGGGTGGTGATCACCTCGTCCCCCGGTTTCACGCCAAGGGCCATCATGGCGATAAAAAGCGCGTCCGTGCCGCTTGATACAGTGATGGCGTGTTTGGCACCGGTGTACGCGGCGAGTTTTTCCTCCAGTTCGGCAACTTCCGGCCCCATGATGTACTGGCCGTGATCCAGCACTTTCTGGATGCGGGCGTCTATTTTATCTTTTACAAGCCTGTACTGCGCTTTAAGGTCTATAAATTCCATGTCGTCGTCACCTCGTGTTTAAAGTCCCGCTCCACGCGGCTCGGGCAAATGGAATTCTAAAGGTTTTTGGCGGTTTGTGGAAGTGGAATGGGAAACTGCGGCCCGGCCATGAACCACAAGGCTGAATTGGCGGATTTGATGATATTAGTCGAGTATGTTTATACTTCCTTCAATCTATAACCGTTGCTTGGGGAAAGCGGGATGGACAGCAACAAGATTTAAGAATATACGAGCGGCGTGGCCATATACACTTATAGATCAACAAGATAAAATTGTGCACAGGCTCCCTTTGACGGACGCGCGATAAGTGATATGATTCCCGCATCAATTAAACGGCGATGCGCGGCTTCGGCGGCGGCGCGCCGGACGATCCAGGACAAAGAGGATTACGATGGGGAAAATTCTGATCTGCGACGATTCCGCCTATCAACGGTCGATTCTGCGCAAATACATGGAAGAGGACGGCCACGCGGTGACGGAGGCGATGACGGGAAAAGAGGCTGTGGAAAAAGCTTCAAGCCCCGGCCATGACCTGATGCTGCTCGACCTTCTGATGCCGGACATGAGCGGGCTGCAGGTGCTCGAAGCGCTGGCCGCCAAAGGGGTGAAGATGCCGGTTGTGGTGGTGTCCGCCGACATTCAGGAGACCGTGAAAAAAAACTGCATGAACCAGGGGGCGGTCGGCTTTGTCAACAAGCCGGTCAAGGGCGCCTCGCTTGAGGGCCTTCGCAACATCATCAAAGCCTACTCCAAGTAGGGGCGGGGCAATGACCGATATATCACCCCGCCATATCGACGCCCTCACGGAGATAATAAACATTGGGGTGGGGCGCGCCGCGAGCATCATAAACGAGATGGTGGGCCATCACGTCAGCCTGCGCGTGCCTTTTGTGAAGCTTGTAAGGCCGGAGGACCTGGCCAGGGAAATCGGCTATGAGGGAAACAGCGAATTTTCCTCGGTGCAGATGCCGTTCGAGGGGGCGTTGCACGGGGTGGCGTCGCTCATATTCCCCCCCGAAAGCGCGTCCAAACTTGTGGCGGTGCTCACGGGGGAGGAGTCGGACTCGCTGGACCTTGATTCGATCAAAGTGGAGACCCTCAACGAAGTGGGCAACATAGTGCTCAACAGCGTCATAGGCTCCATAGGCAACCTGCTGGAACAAAGGTTCGAATATTCCATTCCTTCTTACATGGAGGGAGTCTTCAATGAAATATTCCTCAGCGCCGGCGCCAGCAATCCCATTATTATGATCGCAAAGGCCGATTTTCTGATCATGGAGCACAACATCAGGGGGGACATCATGATAATTTTCGAGGTGAACTCCTTCGACTCCGTCCTCCTCGCCATAGAGTCCTCTTTTTAATAGGCCCCCCCATGCAAGGCGACAAGGCCCCGGCCGAAATGTTCTTTGGAATCCTCGACAGCGTGCCGATCGGCGTGATCGTCATAAAGAGCGATTTTACCATCGCGTTCTGGAACAAGACTCTGGAGAGGTGGACCCTGTCGCAAAGGGACGCTGTCGTCGGCCGCAAACTTATCGAGCTTTATCCGAACCTGGACAAAAGGCAGTATATCGAAAGACTGGAGACGATTTTTTCCGGCGGGCCCACGGCCATTTTCTCCTCGCTGCTCCACAAAAGCTTTATCCCCGTGGCGCGCAAGGACGGAACCAGCCAGATACAGCACACCATCGTGACGCCGATAACCGGGCCCGGAGGGGAGCCTTGCGCCATCGTGTGCATCCAGGACGTCACCGAGCTTAACACCCGCGTCGCAAGCTATAAGCAGATGCGCGACCAGGCGATGAACGAGGTTGCCGAGCGCAAACGCGCGGAGGCCCGGCTGATCCTGGCGTCCAAGGTCATCGAGAACACCCAGGACGGCGTGATGGTGACAGGCCCGGACCACGCCATCATCTCGGTGAACCGGGCATTCACGGAGATCACCGGATTCGACCTGGAGGAAGTGGTGGGCAAAACTCCGGGGCTGCTCAAATCGGGCAAGCAGGAGGATTCTTTTTACGCGCAGATGTGGCGCGCCCTGAATGAGACCGGCGCGTGGTCGGGGGAGATATGGGACCGGCGCAAGTCTGGCGAGATTTTCGCCGCATGGACCCGGATCACCGCCATCCAGAATGAAGCTGGGGAGGTCACCCACTATGTCGGCATTTACACGGACCACACCGAGCGCAAGTTAAAAGAGCAGAAACTGGAGTTTTTGGCCAATCACGATCCGCTCACAGGCCTGCCAAACCGCATGGCCTTCAGGGACAGGCTGGAGATGGCCATCGAGCGCGCCTCGCGCTTTAAGACCATGGTGGCGCTGATGTACATAGACCTGGACCGGTTCAAGCCGGTGAACGACGAGCTGGGGCACAACGTGGGGGACGCGGTGCTGCGGGAGGTGGCGCACAGGCTGCGTTCATGCCTGCGCAAAGTGGACACGGTGGCAAGGCTCGGGGGGGACGAGTTCGTTGTTATCATGCAGGACGTGGTGGAAGTTGAGAATATCAATGCCACCGCCGTGAAGATACTGGCTGAGATTGAAGCCCCGGTCATGGCCCTGGGGCATGTGTGCAACATTGGCTGCAGCGTCGGAATCGCCCTGTATCCGTACGACGGGGGCGAAGCGGATGCGCTCATCAAACGCGCCGACGAGTGCATGTACCTGGCGAAGGAAGGTGGCCGTGGAGCGTATCGCTTCTTCTCAAGCGCATACCCGCGCTAAATAGCGCTGACGGGCGATGTCGAAGAATTATTCACCACAGAAACACGGAGACAATGAGAGGGGGGAATATTTCTCAGCGCCTCCGCGCCTCCGTGGTTCATTCTTGATTCTTTTGCGCAACATGATGCGATGTCATGGAAATATTGACTTACCATCCGCGTAAAGCCTAAAATTAGCCCAATTAGGCGGAATTTTATGGACGACCCAAGGACTCTGGTGCTAAACAGCGCCTTCGAGCCTTTGCAGTTCACGGCTGGAAGACGCGCTTTAAAGCTCGTGATGCTCGGGAAAGCCGAAGCATTGGAGAGCGACGGGTTTTACCTGCGCACAGTCACCGCCACGTTCCGCCTCCCCACGGTCGTCCGCCTGTTCCGATATGTCCGCCGCCCGCAAAGGCTCGGCGTGTCGTTCTCAAAGAAGAATGTCCTCCGGCGGGACTCGCACACATGCCAGTATTGCGGGTTCACCGGAAAGGACTTGACGATAGACCACGTGATCCCCCGGTGCGGCGGCGGCGCCTCCACATGGGAAAACGTGGTGACGGCGTGCCGCAGGTGCAACCTTCGCAAGGGGAACAAGACCTTGGCAGAAGCGGGGCTGGAACTGCGCCGCAAACCGCATAAGCCGCTTTTCCTGCTCCATTCCCAGATGCCCGGCCATACGCCCAAGACCCATCTGGCGGCGTGGCTCAAATATCTGCCGAAGGGAGTGAGGGAAAGTTAGTTTATCCTCGGGTCCAGCGCGTCGCGCAGGCCTTCGCCCAGCAGGTTGTAGCCTAGCACCGTTATCAATATCGCAAGGCCGGGGAACACCGAAAGCCACCAGGCGAACTCTATGTTGTCCTTGCCCAATGTCAGGATGTTGCCCCAGCTTGGCGTGGGGGGCTGGACGCCAAGGCCGAGGAACGACAACGCGGACTCGGTGAGTATTGCGTCGGCGACGCCGAGGGTGGCGGAGACGAGCACAGGGGTCATTGCGTTTGGAAGGACGTGGCGGAAGATGATCCCCGCGTCCCCCAATCCCAGGGCCCGCGCGGCGGTGACAAAGTCCCGCCCCTTCAACGTCAGAAACTCCGCCCGCACAAGCCGGGCCACCCCCATCCAGCTTGTCACCCCGATCACTATCATGATGTTGTATATGTTCGGCGGCAGGAACGCTATCACCGCCAGTATCAGGAAAAACGTGGGTATGGTGAGCATCAGGTCCACAAACCGCATCAAAATTCCGTCCAGCCATCCGCCGAAATAACCGGCAAGGGCTCCCACCGTCATGCCGATCAATGTGGCGATGCCGACGGCCACGAATCCCACCGTCAGCGATATGCGCGATCCGTACACCATGCGGGAGAACACGTCCCGCCCAAGGTCGTCGGAGCCGAGGATATGCGACGAAGACGGCGAGGCGAAAAGGTTTTTCGTGTCTATCACGGAGGGGTCGTACGGGGCGATGTATTGGGCGAATATGGCCACGATAAAAAGTGTGGCCACCACAAGCCCCCCCGCCACGGCGAGCCGGTTGCGGCGGAACTTGTGCGCGAACGCGCTCCAGTATGACCGGTGCGGCTCAGTCATAGTGTATCCTTGGATCAACGATTGCGTAGGCCACGTCCGCCAGAAGGTTTGCCGCCAGCGTGAGGAACGACGTTAACACCAGCATACCCATTATCAGCGGATAGTCCCGCGCCATAACTCCCTGGTACAAAAGCTGCCCCATGCCGGGAATGGAGAAGATCGTCTCGAAAATCACCGACCCGCCGATGAGCCCTGGTATGGACAGCGCAAGGATGGTGACCACCGGGAGGATGGCGTTCCGCAGGCAATGCTTGAATATCACGGCGCTTTCGGGGAGCCCCTTGGCCCTCGCGGTTGTGACGTAGTCCTGGCGCAGCACCTCCAGCATGTTCTGCCGGGTGAAACGCGAAAGGCCGGCAAGGCTCATGAACCCCGCCGCCAGCACCGGCATGAGAAGATGCCTGGCGTAATCGGCCATGCGGCCGAAAAACGATAGCTGGTCGTGCTCCAGCGATGTCAGGCCCGATATGGGGAGCCAGTTTAGCCACACGCCGAACACCATCATCAAAAGCAGCGCCAGCCAGAACGTGGGCATGGCGAATCCCACGAACACGAAAATAGTGGTCAGGTTGTCGAACAGCGAGTAGCGCCGCGTGGCGGCCAGCACGCCGATGGGGAGCGCCGTGGCGAACACCAGGACAAGCTCTATGATGTTTATCGAAATGGTGATTGGGGCGCGCTCGGCTATCTTGTCGAACACCGGGCGGGCGTCCATGGAGAACGATACGCCGAAATCAAGGGTGGCGATGTTTTTAAGCCACAGCAGATATTGGACGATCACCGGCTTGTCCAGATTATATAGCTCCCGCAGCCGTTTGACCGCCTGAGGCGAAGCGTTGGGATTCAGATCGGTGACAAGGTCGGTGGGCGATCCTGGCGCCAGATGGATGATGAAAAAAGAGATAAGGGTGATCCCCAGCATCATCGGGATCACCATCAGGCCCCTGCGGATGATAAACGCGTACATGGGGGATATGATACCAAACCGGGCGGCTTTTTGCCCGGCTTCGCAATCCCGTTCAGCCCAGCCCTTTTGCCTCGGCCGCCGCCGCCGCGAATCCCGGCAGAGCCTTTTCACACTGCTCCGAGAAACAGCAGTAAGCGATCCGGAAATGACCGGCGCGGCCAAAACCAGCTCCCGGCACGGTGAGGACGTTGCGTTTTTTGAGCATGTCCACGAACCTGATGTCGTCGGCTATGGGAGATTTGGCGAATATATAAAATCCCCCGTCCGGCGGCGTGATTTCGTAGCCTGCGGCCTCCAGCCCGTCCACGAGGATTTTCCGGTTGGCGGCGTACACCGTCATGTCCGGCGAAACATCCTGCATGCCGCCCACGAGCCTTTGGAATAGGGCCGGGGCGTTCACGAATCCCAGGATGCGGTTGGCAAGGGTCATCGCGTCGAACACCTTCGCGGCCCCTTCGATGCCGGGATGGATGGCGATATAGCCGATGCGCTCGCCCGGAAGGTTCAAGTCCTTCGAGTGCGATGTGGCCACAATGGCCCGGTTTGACAACTTGAACACATTGGGGACCGCCACATCGTCATATGTGAGCTTCCTGTACGGCTCGTCCATCACAAGATAGATAGGCCGCCCGTTCGCCGCCGATTTGCCGTCCAGCAAACGCGATATTTCCTGTATGGTCTGCGCCGGATAGACGGCGCCTGTGGGATTGTTGGGCGAATTTAGCAGGACTATGCGCGTTTTAGGGCCGATGGCCTTTTCAATCTCGCCGATCACCGGCTGGAACTTTTCATCGGTCTGGGCGACTTTCACCGCGGCCTGGTGGTTGTCCGCGTAAAAAAGGTATTCGGCAAAGTAGGGGGCCAGAATCACGATCTCGTCGCCGGGATCGCACAGGGCCTTTATAATCACATTTAGCGCGCCGCCGGCTCCCACGGTCATGATCACATTGCCTGCGCCAAATGGTAAACCGGACTCGTGCGCCAGATGGGCGGCGACCTGTTCCCTCACTTCCGGCAGACCGGCATTGGGCATATAACGGTGCGTCCCCGGCAGGTTATCGCAGGCGAGCTTGCAAAGCTCCCCGCTTACCCTGGCTGGCGGTTCGCCTGTGGGATTGCCGAGGGTGAAATCAAATATCTTGTCTTCCCCCAGGGTTTTTTTGAGTTTTGCCCCCTCGTCGAACATCCGGCGTATCCACGAGGATCGCTCCATCATCCCTTCGATCTTTTTTGATATGGTCATGGTTCAGCTTGCGCCTCCGGGCTTGCGGGATACTCCCGGCTTTTTCGGCTGGTAATAATCATGTTCCATCACTCCCGCCGTAAGCCGTCCGCGTATGACGGCATGGTCGATTGCGCCGTCCTCCACAAGCTTGCGCCGGAGCCGCTCCGCAATTTCCCCGGCTTCGCCGATGGTAACATTGCCGCCGAATTCCACGTTGAAGTCCACGCAAAGCTTCCCGTTGAGAAGGTGGATTATCAGCTCCGACACTTCCTTGATGCCAGCCTCGGTCATGGCCTGCTTGCGTATGGTCTCTTCCACGGCGCGCCTGTCCACGTCCACCACCTTGTAATAGATGTCGTCCTCCGCGTCTATGTGCACCAGCGCGTCGGCCACGCCGGCCTGCCGTTTAAGGTTCTCCCGCACCGATTCGGCGATGTTGTGCGCCTCTGAAATGGAAATGTCCGGCTGGACTATGATGTGGGCGTCCACGAAAACGTCGGCGCCAAGCTTTCTGGTGCGAAGCTCGTGGAAGCGGCGGACACCCCCGGTGGCCGATATGATCTTGCGTATCTCCCGCATCCTTTCGGGGGGAAGGGAAGCGTCCATCAGGTCCTTTAGCGCCTGCCATGTTATTTCCCAGCCCACCTTCTCGATCATGAACACCACCACGATTGCCGCCAACGGATCCAGAGCCGGATAGCCCATCATGGCGCCGGCGATGCCGGCCAGCGCCGCCAAGCCGGACAGAGAGTCCGACCTGTGCTCCCACGCGTTTGCGATTATGGACTGGTTGTTTATCCGCTTGCCCACGCGCAATGTGTACCAGAACACCGATTCCTTTATGACTATGGACGCAGCCGCGCCGGCGGCCGCGGGCCACGTGGGAATGCTCAAATGGCCTCCCATCATCTTCTGTATCACCTCGAACACGATGAACACGCCGACGCCTATCAGCGAGGCTCCCATCACCACCGACCCCAGTGTCTCCGCCCGGCCGTGTCCATATGGATGGTTTTCATCCGCCTCCATCCCGGCGATGCGGACGGTGAAAAGGAGGATCACGTCCGTGAGCAGGTCCGAAAGAGAATGGACCGCGTCGGCGATGAGCGCCTGGGACATGCCCACGTAGCCTGCGATGAATTTGAATATCACCAGAGCCACGTTCACAAGGGCGCCCACGATGGTCACGCGGGTGGCCTCGCGGGTGCGCTCGGCGAGGTTGGGCTGGTTTAGGGGGGCAAACTCCAGGGTCACGTTTTCACCTATGAATTGCCGCTTCCGGCGGCATCAATCTTCAGGACGCTGGCTGATTTTATCATTATGGCGGTCAATAAAAAACGCCGCCGGAACTTTTTTCCGGCGGCGCTTATCAAGCCTGGCCCAATAAAAAGGTCACCTCACCCAGCCGGGGGTCTCCACAGGCTGGCCGTTTGCAAGCGATGTGACATAAAGCTCCAGGGCCACCATCCTGTAATCCCCCATGGGGAACGGGGCGAGCCTCGCGTTGCTCATGCACTGCTGGAAACGGCGCTGGATCTGGGTCGTCTCCCCGTTGACCATGCGGTACGCCGGCCAGTGGGCCGCCGCTCCGTTCAGCTTGGCCAGCGGCTGCATCCGCAACGTCGTGCCCACAAGGTCAATGTGGCATGTGGCGCATGCAAGGTTGCGCTGGCCGCGCCGGACTTCGAAGACCCGCTTGCCAAGTTCGAAAGTCTCCATCGCGTCGCCGGAGGTCTTCACATTCACCTTCGCCCCCTTCGACAGGGATCGGACATACAGCGATATGCCGGTCATGGCGCCGGATTTTTGCTCCAGCTTTTCCGCCCCAACGCCTTGCTCGAGACAAAGGTTGATCTGGTCTTCCAGCGAGACCACCCGCTTGGCCTTTGCCGACCACTTTGGAAACGCCGCCGCCGCCCCCTTCAATGAGCCGTGTTTCGGCGAAGTTCCACCGTGGCATGTGGCGCAGGAAGTCTTCTTCTCCCCGCGCTCCTTGATGAAAAAGGCCATCCCGCTGTCCACGTCCGCGTCCGCGGGATTGATGCCGGTCCTGTACATCGCAATATCCGCCTCGGAAATGGAGCTTGTGACGCCTGCCTCCTGGGCAACGGCCGGCCAGGCCGCCAATATCACCATGGCGGTGAACAGCTTTAACGTACTGCCAATACCAGCCTTCATATATACCCCTCCTTTGCGGCCTAAACCGGATTGATGTCCGCCGACTGCTCGAAAACTTCCCCTTTGTTGTCCTTCCAGGTCATCTTCAGCGTCCCGGCCTTGTCCGCCTTTATGCTGAAGGCAAGATACGGATCCTTGCTCACCGATGGGCCCATGCTAAACTCGTAAACGGTCTCACCGTTGAACTCCACCTTGCAACTGGAAACGTAGTGGGCCGGTATCAGTTGCCCCGTCTTCTCGTCCTTCACAAGCCCGGTGTCGTTCGGATGGGTGATCAACGATTTGACTTCCACCATTTCCCCGCAGGCCGCTTTGGGGACCCGTATAATCGCTTTTCCAATGTCCGCCATTTTATTGATCCTTCCAGTTGTCAGTTGATCAGCCGCATCCGCCGATGGTGACTTTCACCGTTTTAAAGTCGCCGTAAAGGGAGCCCTTGCTGTCAAAAGCGTAGGCGCGCACAGTGGAGGTCTTCCGCATCCGTATCCGCGACGATATGGCGCCGTCCCCCGAATATTTGGGCGACACTTTCACGTCCAGGATCAGCGGGATCGGGTTTTCGTCCACTATCAGGAACAGCCTGCCGGGCACGATCCCCTTCGGCTGTATCGTCACCGGCACCACCGCGCCGTTCTCCGCTATCGTGGGGGCCTTAAGCTCCAGCCCGCCTTTCCCCGGCTCCTTGCCGCCGGTTATCTGCTTTATGGTGGCGTCCACCTTGGCTTTCTGCTCCGCCGCCTCGTCCGCCGCCATGGCGGAGGGGACACCGGAGAAGGCCACGGCCGCGCCAGCCAGCCCCGCCATCTTCATAAATTCGCGTCTTTGCATCCGTCCCATCAAATTTCCCTTTCCAAAAACTTATGGAGATTATTTCAGCGATTCCAAGTATGCCACCACGTCCGCCACCTCTTCCGGTTTTAAAACACCGGTGGTGATCGTGGGGGGCATCACCGTGTCCGCGTTGTCCACCCTCGCATCGGCCACTTTCTGATAGGTCCACTCGTGGCTACGGTCCACGCCCAGTTCCTTTTTGTATTTCACAAGCGACGGCCCGATGTTCCCGCACCCCTTGGCCCCGTCGGCGCAGTGGCAGGCCGCGCAATTGCCGATGTTCACGTCGGTGAAAATCTTGAATCCGTTGTCCCTGGCCCCTTTGTAGCCGGCCGGCTCGGAATATTTGGCGGCGGGCGCGGGTATGTCCGGGAACAGCTCCGTGTTTTTCATTTTCACCGCCTCGATCCCCAGCTTCACCTCTTTTTTGGCTTCCTTTTTCTCCTGGGCCATGGCGGCGCCTCCCAGGGCGGCCATGCATGCGATCACCGCCGCCAACGCAAACATTGATACTTTATTTCCCATTCCAACCCTCCTTTTCATTCCTTCGGCTTGAACCATTCATACCTCAGAAACTCCTGGAACGACGACTTTGAATATTTCCCGTCCCGCACATAGGCCAGCGCCGCCAGAAAATGCGGCTCCTCCCAATAACCAGGCAGCCGGAAGACCTCCGTTCCATCCTTGCCGTAAAACACCATCGTCGGGGTGTGCAGGGCCTTTTGCGCCTCGGCGAATTTCTTCTCTTCCCCGGCGGCCCCGGCAAAATCCACGGCCTCCCGCGACCCGAAAATGTTCACTTCCACCGGCCGGAAACTTTCCGTGATTATCTTCCTCACCTTCGGGGAGGACAACACGTTTTTCTCCAGCTTCTCGCAATATGGACAGCCTTCCTGCCAGAAATAGATCATCAGCGTTTTGCCATTCCCCGCGGCCGCCTTTAATTCATCCTGCATGACGCCGAAATGCGGCTCAAAAATCCCCGTGGAATATGGATCCGCGGCGAGGGACGGGGCGCCAGCCCCAAAAACCAACAAAACAGCGGCGATAAACGGCGAAAAGGGCGGCCTTCGCATACCCCAATCCTTACCTTGGCGCCAATTCAGCATAGTTTCCCCCCGCGCAACGGCGCCTTGAAAGCACGACTGGATGTCACGGGAATTTTGATCTGCCTCCAATGGATGCGCCAAAACCGATAATGATTCAGGAATTATGCGAAAACTTTTTTTCAGCGCGGAATCCCAGCGATTCTATCTCCGCCAGCGCCATTTTCGCCATTTCTTCGGCTTTCGGCCCGATAGTCTCGGTCAGCTCCATTTTGTACGACCTGATGTCCTCCGGCTTGACGCCGATTATCACCACGGACTTTGGCAGTTCGTCATTGATCTGGGCGATAGCCAGGCATTCGATAAGCCCTATGTCGTGGGCGGACATTTTTTTCGGCATGGCAAGCGTGAAATCCTCCGCCGTGTACCGGTACAACGATCCCGGCTCTCCAGGCCCGTTCACGGCGTCGAGCACGATCAAATGGTCCGCTTCCTCGATGAATGGGAGGAGGTTTAATCCCAGCGTCCCGCCGTCGTAGATTTGAACGTTGGGAGGAAATGAATATTCGGCCAGAAGTTTCTCCGCGACGCGCACCCCCACCCCCTCGTCGGACAGCAGGATGTTCCCGACGCCAAGGACGATTATCCGGGGAGAAGCTGTATTCATGCGTCCTCGCCTGGAAAAACAGGTTTTGCCTCGCGCTTTATCCGGTCCAGGGCGTCATTGACTTCCAGAGCCTGGGCCCAATGTTCCATGTAAGTCATGTCCAACGCTCCATATTGCACTTCATATACCCTCAGGGCGTCCGTGAACTGCTTTTCACTGCCGCCTGATTTCCTTGACCATGCAAGCTTCATTAAAATGGTGTC
This sequence comes from Nitrospinota bacterium, assembly GCA_016235255.1. NCBI lineage: Bacteria > Pseudomonadati > Nitrospinota > Nitrospinota bacterium. Next base: position 19,191 of record JACRLM010000040.1, read on the forward strand.
CTCCAGCCTGGACACCGGCATGTCCACGCCAAAAACATGAATGGTCTCTCTCCTTGAAAACCTGGACTTGTCGAAAGGATCTTCGGTCAAAATCCAGAAATCGGCTTTCTCTCCCGTTTCAACGTCCAGAAGGTTGAACATGCTTTTTTGGGCCACCGCCCTGATCACGCTGTCTTCATCCAGGTAATACCTTGGGCTCCGGAAAGCATTGCTCAGCGCGGCGGCGTTTTCACGGGTGATCATGACCACGGCGCCGATGTCATGAGTTGATCGTGGCTCCCCTTGCATGCTGGAAACAACCGCACCTGTAAGCATGAAAGGAATTCCAAGCCTGGCGAGAACGGCTGATATCTCCTTTACCAGTTCCTGTTGTGACACAAATCCAGCCTCTTCATAAGCAGACGCCTGAATTCATTCTCTCCCAGCCCGGGAAAGCGGCGGCGCAGGCCGGTTATGAACAATTGCCTGGAAAACTCCGAAAGTTCGAAAGCTTTGCTCAACTTTTCCTCCGGCGTCATCCTGCGCAGAGCGCGGATATACATCTCGTGATTGGGGCGCAGCTTTGGATCCATGAAAATATTATAACGCCATCGGGCAATTCTTGCCTACGCCGCCGTCTCTTCAGGTACACCATCGGCCCCCGCTCCCACAAGCCGCTCCAGGTTTTTCACAAGGCCGGAAAGCATCGTGGCCTGGTCGGCCAGCTCCTGCGCCGCCGCCGCCGACTGCTGGGCGTTGGATGCGCTTTGCTGGGTCACCTTGTCCATCTGCGACACGGCGATGTTCACCTGCCCCACCCCCTTGGCCTGTTCGTCGGAGGCGGTGGCGATGTCCGCCACAAGGTCGGTGACTTTCTTCACGCTCGCCACGATCCCGTCCAGCGCCTTGCCGGCATGCTCGGCTATCTGGTTTCCGTTGGCCGCTTTCTTCATGGCCGACGCGATCAGGGCCGCCGTGTCCCTCGCGGCGGAGGAGGACCTTCCCGCAAGGTTTCTAACCTCCTCGGCCACCACAGCGAATCCTTTCCCGTGCTCCCCCGCGCGCGCCGCCTCCACCGCCGCGTTGAGCGCCAGAAGATTCGTCTGGAACGCTATCTCCTCAATCACCTTTATTATCTTTCCGATCTCCTCGGAGGACTTGTTGATGTCCACCATTGAATCGATCATTTTCCTCATCGCATCGGCCCCGTTCTCGGCCGCCTTGCGGGCCTCGGTGGAAAGTTCTTTGGCCTGCTTGGCGCTGTCCGCGTTGCTGGCGGCCTGCGAGGCCATCTGCTCGAGCGCCGCGGAGGTCTCTTCCAAAGATGAAGCCTGCTCAGTCACCCCCTCGGCGAGCGACTGGCTGGCCGAGGATATCTGCGTGGAGGCGGAATGCACGCCCGACGAGCCCAAGGAAAGCTCCGTCGCTATGGCTGTGAGGGTCTTCTTTACCGACGAACACAGCCGCCACGCCACCACCACCGCCCCGGCAAAACCTGTCAATACGCCTATGGCGCCGAGCATGCGGCTATTATGCGCCTGGTTCTCCAGCGACGAAAGGCTCGCCGCCAGGTCCCCTCCTGTCTGGGCAACTATCTTGCTTACAGTCTCCCCCATTTTCTGGGCATACGGATCGAACTGCTCCATCATTTTGTTGCCGCTGTCTGGCCCACCCTCAATATAGGCCGCCGCCATTTTGCGCCCCATATCGTAGTATGCGTTAAATTCGGTGTCGGACTGTTTTAGAAAGTCCACCCACGGGGTCCCTTCGTAAAGCTTCTTAAGCTTGGCGGACTGTTCCTGATAGATTTTCGCGTAGTTGGCGGCCTCCTCATATCCGTCGTCCATCCCGTCCTTGCCCTGTGTGGCGGAAATGTCGGTAAGCCATTGCTGGACCTGCACCACCGCCATGCGAAGCTCGTTGGCCGCCTGGCGCCGTTCAATGTCCGCCGAAAGTGAATCGGCTGATTTAATCGTCTCGCCGCTGGTGAACACCATGTAGCCGCCGGCCGCAAGGACAAGCGTTATGAGCATGGCGAACCCGGCGTAAATCTTTGTGACTATGTTCATCTGGCGTCCCCCCAAGTCAAGTGATCATTTCCCCCAGGCCAAACTGCGCCTCGGCAATTTTAACTCTTTAAATTGGTTCCTGGCGAGAATTTAAATATCCAGCGATAAAAGTCAGGCTGATTTGGAGGCAAACGATGGCGAGAATTCGGCGGATAGCCTCCCGCCATCGGAATTTACTTCACGTCCCTGTACTTGTAGCCGCCCACGATGGCCGAAATGTGCCCGTCCCGCCAAATGATCGTCTTTATCACCTGGATGTAAACGTGCATGATTATCCCGGCGATAGTTATCCACAACATCAGGTGATGGACGTTGCGTACCGCCTGGTCGCTCCCGAATACCGGCACCACCCAGTCCGTGCCGAGATGGATCAGGCGCGACCACCAGTAATTTCCCGGCAATGCGTGGGCGTAAAGATGAAATCCGGTGACCAACTGGAGCACCATGAAAAGGTGGAGGCAAAGGAAGGTCAAGCCGTCCAGCGGGTCCACATGCCTGTAGAACGGCGGTTTTTTGAACGTCAGATAGCTTCGCGCTATCTGGATGGCCCCGATTATCCGGCTCGGGATTGGCAGCACCTCGAACCAGTCCCGGTGGTACATGCTGAAAAACGCCAGGTAGAACCGGAGCATTATGGAAATGTCCAGCGCCATGGCCGCGAAGAAATGGTAAACCCGGATGTCGGCCATGATAAACTGGTTATACGCCTCCCCGTGCCCGAACAGGGCCGTGGGATTGCCGATATAGTACCCGGTGGGCAGCAGCACCATCACCGAGAAAAACATCGTCCAGTGAAGAAGCCTGTTGGTGAAATTCCTTACATACACCAGATTCTTCTTCTGGGGATAAATACCTGCTCTTGCCATGTCCGATTCTCCGATAAATCCCCTTACGCCACCTTCGTCTCGTACACCTCGTTGCTCACCGGATCTATCACGTGGACAGAACAGGCCAGGCACGGATCGAACGAATGGACCGTCCGCAGTATCTCAAGCGGCCTTTTTGGATCTGCCACAGGCGTACCGATGAGCGCCTCTTCGATGGCCGATCGTTGCCCTTTTTGATCCCTTGGCGAGCCATTCCAGGTGGTGGGCACCACAAGCTGGTAATTCTTGATCTTGCCCCCTTCAATCTCCACCCAGTGCCCAAGCGCGCCTCGAGGAGCCTCCACCGTCCCGTAACCTTTGGCCGATGTGGGGTGTTCGTAGTCCGCGCAGGTCTCCAGATCTCCCCTCTTGACGTTCCCCACAAGCTCCATCACCCATTTTTCCATTTCGTCGCAGATAACCTTCGTCTCGATTGCCCTTGCCGCCGTACGGCCAAGCGTGGAGAACAACGCGCTGGCCGGAACCCCAAGCTTTTTTAATACCGCGCTGACGTTGTCCACAGTCGGCTTGTGCCCCGCCGAAAAGTTCACCAGCATCCGCGCCAGCGGGCCGACTTCCATCGCCTTGCCGTCATACCTTGGGGTCTTCAGCCACGAATACTTGCCGTCCGCCTTGGCGGTCTCTATTCCGGTGAACCATGGGTCCGTTTCACCCACCGATGGATGCAACGGCCCGTTTTTAGCGTACTTGTACCAGGAGTGCGTCACGTCTTCGGTGATCTTGCCCACATCGGTGGGCAATGCCTTGGATATGTCCCGCTCGCTGACGTGCCCTCTGGGGAACCACTGGGTCTCAGGCCCGCCGGTCTTCATCGGATAATCGCCATACGCCAGGTAATTCTTCAACCCGCCGCCGATCCCGGCCCAATCAAGATAGAACGGGGCAACCGCCAGCACATCGGGTATGTACACGTTGTCTATGAAATCCTTCACCTCCTTCAACAGGTAAAGGAACTGGCCTATCCTGTCCGGGTTCAGATCCGCCACGCAGGTCACTCCGCCCACGGTCATCGTCTGGATATGTGGATTCTTGGCTCCGAATATGGCGTGCATCTGCCGCGCCTTGTTCTGGAGCTTCAATGCGTCCAGATAGTGCGACACCGCCATAAGGTTTGCCTCCGGCGGCAGTTTCATCGCCGGATGGCCCCAGTAACCGTTGGTGAAAGGCCCAAGCTGGCCCCCATCGACAAACTTCTTTAGCTTGTCCTGCGTGTTCTTAAAGTCCCCCGGCCCGCTTTTGGGCGAGTTGGGATTGGTGGACTGCGCAAGTTCGGATGTCTTCTTCGGATCGGCCCTGAGCGCCGATACCACGTCCACCCAGTCGAGAGCGTGCAGATGATAGAAATGCACAGGATGGTCGTGGATCATCTGGGTGCCAAGTATCAGGTTTCTTATGATACGGGCGTTCTCCGGGATCGTTATGTTAAGGGCGTTTTCCACCGCCCGCACGGAAGTGATTGCGTGCACCGTGGTGCACACGCCGCAAACGCGCTGGGTGATGTACCATGCGTCCCGCGGGTCCCTTCCTTTCAAAAACACCTCGAATCCGCGCCACATCGTGCCGGAACTCCACGCGTCCTTTACTTTGCCCCCCTCCACCTCTATCTCGATGCGAAGATGCCCCTCAATCCTGGTGATGGGGTCTATTACTGTTCTCTCGCCCATGGTCTTATTCTCCCTCCTTCTTGTCCGTTTCGCCTATTTTGTGGCGGTTGGCGAAAGTGTACGCGGCATGGACGGCGGCGCCGGCGGCGGCGGCCCCCACCAGCGTGAAGCCCACCTTGTCGGCGGTGGCTTCCACTCCCGGCACGTGGATGTTGGGCAGGCGCTCGTAGAACGGCTGCATTGTGTCCCAGAAATCCGGCTCCGAGCAGCCGACGCATCCGTGGCCCCCCTTGATCGGCCAGCTTGTGCCGTCGTTATACTCCACAAGCGAGCAGTTATGGTATGTCTGCGGCCCTTTGCACCCCATCTTGTAAAGGCACCAGTTCTTTTTCGCCCCATCGTCGCCGAACCTTTCCACATACTGCCCGGCGTCAAAATGCGCCCGGCGGGGGCAATGGTCGTGAATGCGCTTTGCGAACGCGAAAAGCGGCCGGCCGTGCCTGTCGGTCTTTGGCAGCGACCCAAGGAGCAGGTAGTTGACTATGGTCGCCACAGAGTTGATCGCGTTGTGCGGGCAGCCGGGTATGTTGATGGTCGGGATTCCCAGCGCGTCCCCCACTCCCACGGCGCCTGTCGGATTTGGCCGCTGGGCCTGGACGCCGCCGAATGAGGCGCAGGTGCCCACGCAAATCACGGCCGCCGCCCCCGCTGTCACCTCCTTGGCCAGATCGTAAGCGGTTTTCCCGCCTATGGTGCAGAATGCGCCAGGCTTGCCCCCCGGTCCGGGGGGAGTCCCCATCGGTATGGCCCCTTCGACAATCACAAGGTACTTCCCCTTGTTGTCAGCCATCGCTTTTTTAAGCGCATCCTCCGCCTGTGTCCCCGAGGCGGCCATGATCGTCTCCTGATAGTCCACCGAAAGGATGTTGAGCACAAGCTCCTCCACCGAAGGATAGCTTGAGCACAGGAAAGCTTCCGAATCGCCGGTGCATTCCTGGAAATGAAGCCAGATTACCGATGGTTTTTTGGCCGCCCCCTCCACCGCCTCGGCTATCCTGGGGACGAACGCCGGCGAAAGCCCCAGCGTGGCGGCGATGGTGGCGCAAAATCCCATGAACTCGCGCCGGTCGACCCCCTTTAGCGTCTTGATCTTCTCGTCCGGCTCAAGGCCGGTAAGTCCAGAACGTGTGCGGCACATATAACCCCCTCTTCCCATTAATTTTTGTCCAGCCCACCGCGTTTTTAGCGGGCGGCGGGAAATATATTTGCGGTCTTGCGGAAAAAAAACGGACTATCCGCTGGATTCCTCCTCTTTTTGACCCGGCCCTTCCGGCATTTCGGTGGACGCTTTGTCCAAAACCTCCATGGATGGGATTTTTTCATGCTCAATCCCGTAAATGTCCGCGAAATGCCCCAATTCCTTGTATGGGAACACTTTGTAACCGGCGATTATGGAGGCTATATCAGCCTCGGTGAACACGCTGTTCTTCCATATCTGGGTGTACACATGGATGACCACCAGAAACATCAGCGCGTACAAAGTAAGATGATGGATCATGCGCACGGCCTGCTGTCCGCCGAGAGCGTCTTCTGGCGAGTGGATCAGTCCAAAGCCCCATATCGCGGGGTTGGCCCCGTGGGAATACATGATGATCCCGGTTATCACCTGGATCAGGATCAGAAGCGAAATCATGAAAATACCAAGCCCGCCAAGGGGATTGACAAACCTGTAATGGGCGTGTTCGCCGCGAAGCGTCAGATAGAATATGGCCAGTTTTACGGCGGCCACGATGTTCTTCGGGGTAGGCAGGAACTGCCATATGTCCCTGTTGCATGACGGTGTGAATGCCAGGTAGAACCTGGTGAAAACGGACGCTATCATGAAACAGGCGGCAAGGAAATGGTACATCCGGACATTGGCCATGGAAAAAGCCTGCCAGGCCTCCCCCTTGCCAAAATAATATTCCGGATCCGCGATATACAATCCGGTGATGACCAGAATGACCACTGAAAGGAACAGTATCCAGTGCAGGACACACGCGAGCACAGACCTTGTCTGGACGACAAGGTATATCTCGCCTGTATCATCCCCCCGTTTCGCGGCCGTTGCCATAGAACACCCTCTTTTGGCGCACACGAAAGACCCAAGACGGGAAAAACCGTTAATGGTTCACCATTGCGGCTGTTTCCCTAAAGACGACGGCAATCAAAAAGTATCGGGCGGACGGACGCTTGATTGCTCAAGAGCCGCAAAACCGCCTGACTTCAAGATAACGCCCCTCCCTGGTCGAGGTTAACTTTTATTTACTCCTCATTAGGAAAAGTGTCAACATAAAACCTATACATGCGGGCATAATGAATCTTCAACGCGAGTTTATCCGCGGGTTCAAGCCGTATTTTGGAGCCATCTGTCATGGGGTGGAAACGATGATTTTTCACCGTTTTTTTAATTATCATCACCGGCTGGTTATACATTAGAATACGTCCAAGACGCGATGCGCTGTAAAGCTGGCTCATGCGCGGTGGCCGCGGAACTTTTCATCGTTGAACAATTAGGAGAGCTGAACATGAAAAAATGGAAATGCAAAGTGTGCGGTTATGTCCACACTGGGGCCGAGGCTCCGGACGTGTGCCCGGTATGCTACGCCGAGAAAAGCAAGTTCGAGGAAACCGCTGGCGCGGGAACGATGGACCTGGCGGCGTACCTGGAGGCCAACATAAAGGGGGAGACATGGGAAGTCACCCATTACATGGCCATGGCGCTCAAGGCGCAGACCATAGGCCTGCCGGAAGTGGCGGAGGCCATATACCGCATCGCGGGCGAGGAGGCATATCACGGGGCCAACTTCATCCAGCGCGGCAGCAAGGTGGCTGGCCTGAAGTCAAAACTTGATTCTTCCAACACCATCGCCGACGACCTTAAAAAGGACATCGAGATGATGCTGGCAGGCGAGCGTGGCGCCCACAAGGGGAAGAACGAGGCGGCCTCTTTGGCCAAGGCCGAAGGGCTCGACGAGCTTGCCGGATTCTTCAAGATCGCCGCGGAGGACGAGGCCCGTCACGCGAAGATGCTGGAAGGGCTTCTGAAAAAGTATTTCTCCTGATCCGTTATTAAATACCGGCCGCTTCGCTTTTCACGGCGGGGCGGCTTTTTTCAGGCTTATATCATGAATGACACTATTGACAGTATTTACAAGAAAATCAGGGAGCTTGAGGACCAGATCGAGGCCGCCCTGAACCGCGCCGAGCAGGAATTACATTACACCATCGAGCGCAAAAAGATACTGTTCGAAAAAGGGGTGGTCGAATTCCACAGGCGCCTGAAAAATCCCTTGATCAAGTTCATCCGGAACGCGGACGTGCTCCATATTGTCACCGCTCCGGTAATATACAGCCTGATTGTGCCATTCGCCTTTCTGGACCTGATGGCCACCATGTACCAATGGATATGCTTCCCGGTGTACGGGATTAAAAAAGTGCCAAGGGAAGATTTCATAGTGCTCGACCACCATCACCTGGCCTACCTTAACATCATCGAAAAACTTAATTGCGTGTATTGCGGCTACGCCAACGGGGTGGCCGGATATGTGCGGGAGATCGGGGCGCGCACGGAGCGCTACTGGTGCCCCATCAAGCACGCCAAACGGATACACGAGCCCCACGCCTATTATCACGACTTTGTTAAGTACGGCGACGCGGAGCAATACCGCCGCAGGCTCAGGAAGATCGAAAAGGAGCTGAACGGCAGGGAAAAGCCGGGGGGAGCGGGTTAGAGGAGCGGTTTTTCTTGATCCCGGCGCAAGTCACCGATCATCTTTTTTACTGTTTCACTCAATGGAACCAATCTGTTGGCGATTATCCAAAACACGGCCTCCGCGTCTATATCGAAATAATGATGGACTATAATGTCCCTGAATCCTATCGCACCTTTCCAGTCAATTTCCGGGTATCCCGAAAGTAACTTGCCGCCGCTTATTTTATCGGCATGTTTCAATGCCTCACCAGCGGCGGCGAACAACATGCAAACGCCGTCAAGTTTCTCCTTTCCGGATGGAGAATCGGTAAAATCACTGGCGCTGAGGATATTATCTGTGCGGCATCTTATGGTCTCAAGGGCATCATCAATTTGATCGAGGATAGAAAGCGCCAGCTCCGCGTCAAACATATACGCCGTCTTTTTCTATGCGTTTTCTAAGGTGGGGATTCATGCGCTCCCGCACCCGGACTATATCAACTCGCTTTCCAACCAGCTCTTCAATGTCCGTCCTGATATGCGCCAGCGCGAACGCGTCCGGGGTGGCGGTCTTGACGCATATGTCCACATCGCTGTCGTCCGTGGCCTCATTCCTGGCCGAGGAGCCGAACACGCCTATCTCGATAATGCCGTATTTGGCGGCGTATTTTTTTTTATAATCACGCAATAAGGCCAGAACGTCATCCCTTCCCATCGGCTCCCCCGCGTAAACTAAAATCGTGATCGCGCACGGCGATCCATGATTTCCGATACGATATAAATATAACAGAATTGCGGCGCCGCCGGATTCACTCCTGCGCCGCAACTTCCGGCCCGGGGCTGACGGACAGGGCTCCCCCTTTTTCCATCCACATGAATCCGCCGTGGGGCTGGCTTATTTTCCCTTCGTGGAACAAGAATTCGAACACCTCGTCCGCCACGTCCGCCGGGACGGCCACAGTCACAAGGTCTTTCTCGATCTGGGTTCCCTTGCGCCTCTGGCCGCTGACGCCGGCGCCCCTTGCGTGGTGGACGAATGCGGCCGTCACCCCTTTTTCCTTGATAAGCGCATCCAGCAGCGGCCTTCCCGCGCCAACCGCCACGGCGCATGTGATGATCCTGCTTTCTTTCGTCCCGCCCACGGTCCTAGCCCCGTTTGTTCCCGGCCACGCGTTCTTCGATTATCTCCGGCGGGATGTATGTGGCGGCCTTTTCCAGCGGGGTCATGTACATAAAGCCCATCCCCGGCGTGTCCAGCTTGCCGGCTATCAGCATCTTTTCGAATACCCTGTCCGCCTGGTCCCGGGACACGGCTATGGTGATCACTTCCTTTTCCGCGTCCACCGCCACGCCCAGAAGCCCCAGCCGCTCCCTGATCCCATACCCGCGCGCGTAGAACACCGTGGAACCCTGCGCCCCCCCCTTGAGCGCGGCGTTCACCACTTCGTCGGCCATGCCGCGCTGCACCACGCACGTGATCAGCGCCACGTCCGTGAGCACGATCATCCGTTTTTCCTCTTCCTTTTTTCCGCTGATCACCCCTGGTGGCTCCTCTTGATCTTCCATTGTATCCATATCCCCGTGGCCAGCACGAAGATTATCGGCGCCAGCGACGCGATGGTCAATATCCCGAATCCGTCCGCCGCGTGCGCCGCCTGTGCGAACCCCAGCCCGATGGCCAGGATCAGCGGCACGGTGACCGGGCCGGTGGTCACCGCCGCGCTGTCCCACGCCACGTTTACGAACTCCTCCGTGGACATGGCCGTCAGGACAAGGGCAAGAATATAGCCGGGTATGAGTATATAGGCCAGTGGTATGTCCATTATTATCTTCAGCAATCCCAGCGCGGCGCCCGATCCACCGCCCAGGGAGACCGCGGAGATGAGGAATTTCTTGGTGTATGCGCCGTTTGTCAGGTTCTGCACCGTCTCCCCCATGGCGGCCAGCGCCGGTTCGGCGAAGGTTGCCCCAAAGCCAAGGCACCCGGCGAAAAGCACGGCAACCGCCACGCCAACGGCATATGGGAACAGCGGCGATTCGGGCGAAGCTTCCACCCTGGCGAAAGCCGCCGGGGCCAGCCCGCCGGTCTGCGCGCCGATCTTGGAAAGGCCGTATGAAAGCCCGATGTTGAAAAGGATCATCCCCGCCGCCGCGATGACCACCCCATATGCGATCACGTCCGGCTTTTTGATCCGCTCACGCAACAACACAACGAGGATGAAAATCAAAAGCAGCACCAGCGGGATCACCGCCTGGAGGCCGGTGATTATCTCGACGCTCGGCGATGTCTCGCTCCACTTGGGCTCCGCCGCCAATTCTCCCGCTTTGGACGCGGCTTCACTTAGCATAACGTCCACCGGAGTGCGTGACGCTATATAAATGGCCAGGGACGACACCCCGATGACCGGGTACAGCGAAGCGAGCGTCACGATGCCAAAACCTGCAAGGGGCGCGTCCCCCCTCCCGGCCGAAGAGGCGATGCCGATCCCCAGCGCCAGCACGATGGGCACCGTAACCGGGCCGGTGGTTATCGCGCCGCAATCCCAGGCGAAACCAAGCACCCCGGCAAAGCGTGGGTCCCACACAAGATACCCGGCCAGGGAGAGGGCCAACGTCAACGTCACGTAGATAAGTGGTTTCAGGCTCCATCCGTAAACGAACCTGGCCGAGCCGAGCACAGCGGAGAAACCGACCCCCGCGCCGATAAGCCACACCATCACCCCCTGCCATCCGTTGAGAAGGGCGTAAAGGTATGGGGCATTCTCCGCCTTGACGAAGCTTCCGGCGATTTTCAGGGCGCCGATGGCCGGTTCGGCGAAAGTGACGCTTATGCCGAGAATGAACGTCACGGCAAGCAGCCCCGGCAGGGGGAACTTGGATGGAAGCGCGTCCCCGATGTTCTCCCCGATTGGCATGAGCGCCGTGCGTATCCCTTCCATGAACATCATCAGGCCCGCCATCACCGCGAAGAATCCTGCGGCTATGGTCCACGGGTCAGCCACCCCAGCCCGCAACACCATTATCTGGAACAGCGCCAGGTACACGGCCAGCGGCGTGACGGTTCTGAACTGATCCTTGAACCTCACGCCGACATATGGCCGGAGGATATGGAAAATGTTTTTAAGCGACGGGCGGAGCATCTTGGGCTCGTACGGGATTTCGGCTCCGCGCTCGTCAAACTTGGGTTTCGGGGTAAGGTCGTTGTAGCTTACCCGAAGGTGGCGGACGGAGGCTCTCCCGACGAAATCGCCGTACCGGATGGATTTTAGCTTATCGGTCATTTATCCCCTGAACAACCAATTTTAAAACGCTTTATTATAGACAAAATCGGAAAGGGAAGAAGGGGAATATATTGTTTTGGGGTAGGGGCAGGTTTCAAACCTGCCCTGCATGGACGTGATGATGTATCATAAGCGTGTCATATGCGCTCGCAAGGAGAAAAAAGTGAAATCGGGAAAAAAGAAAAAATACAAACTCGCCAAACTTCTTTTCCGAATTACGAAATGTAATATGCATCGCGAAATTGACTTTGGCGGCCCTTTGGGCAATGAAGAGTGGTGAAACTGTTATTCAAAGTCCATCTGGTAGCTTATCACCCCCTCGGTAAGGTGGCTTTTCATCTTCATTCCGCTTCCGTTGAAAACGTTCTGCATCGCCCTGTTCTCCTTTAACACCTCGGCGGTGAAACCCTTGATGCCGTTGCGCCGCGCGATGCCGGTGAGGTAACGCAGCATGAACTTGCCGATCCCCTTGTTCTGCCAGTCGTCCCGCACGATGAAGGCCGCCTCGGCCCGGTTGGTCTTCGGTTCCAGGTAATAGCGCCCGATGGCGATGATCTGCTCCCCCCCCGCCTCCGGCACCGCCCCCACTATCGCCACGTCGTGCCGATGGTCTATGTACACGAAGCTTTGCGACTGTTTGTGGGGGATGCGCTTCATGTGGGTCATGTAGCGGTAGTAGATCGTCTCCTGCGAAAGGGCGTAAAACATCTCCTTTGTCAGCGGCTCGTCCGTCGGGCGGATGGAGCGGAAGTTTATCTGGGCGCCGCTGTCCAGAAGAAGTGTGGTGCTAAGGTCGTCGGGCGCCACGAGGACGTTTCCGTTCACGTCCGCCATGTCCGGCCGCACGTACTTAAGCTCGATGGCCTCTTTCAAAAGCTGCGCCCGGTAGTCCGGATGGGCCACGCATATGAGCGCCATGGCGCGCTCCTGTATGCTTTTGCCGTGCAGGTACGCCACGCCATACTCGGTGACAACGTAATGAACCCCGCCCCGGGATGTCACCACCCCCGCCCCGGGCGAAAGCTGGCTTTTTACCCGTGATATGGTCTCGTTTTTCGCCGTGGAAGGCAGCGCGATGATGGCCTTGCCGCCGTGGGAACGGGCCGCGCCCCGGTTAAAGTCCACCTGCCCGCCGATACCCGAATAAAAATGGGAGCCTATGGAGTCCGCGCACACCTGCCCCGTCAGGTCCACCTCCAGCGCCATGTTCACCGCCACCATCTTGTGGCTCTGGCCGATCACATACGAATCGTTCACATACTCGGTGGGGTGGAAGGCGAATGCCGGGTTGTTGTCTATATAATCGTACAGCCGCTTCGTGCCGACGCAGAAGCTTGCCACCACCTTGCCTTTGTCCAGCGACTTTTGCGAACCTGTCACAGCGCCGGACTCGATAAGGTCTATGATCCGCTCCGTGAACATCTCCGTGTGGATGCCAAGGTCCCGCTTTTCCTTTAAAAACTCCAGCGTGGCCTGGGGGATGCGGCCGATGCCAAGCTCCACGGTGGAGCCGTCGTCTATCAGAGAGGAAATATGCTCGCCGATTTTGCGGGTGACCTCCGTGATCTCCACCGGCCTTACCTCCAGCACAGGGCCGTCCACCGGGACGAGTATGTCCAGGTCGTAAACGCTCATTATGCTGTTGCCAAGCGTGCGGGGCATGCGCGGATTGACCTGCGCTATCACCAGCGCCGCGTTTTCCGCCGCGCTCTTTACTATGTCCACGGAGACCCCCAGGCTCACCATCCCACGCTCGTCCGGCGGGGAGACGTGGATGAGCGCCGCGTCCAGCTTCAACTGGCCGGTGTTGAACAGCCGGGGGATGTCCGAAAGGAAAATCGGCGTATAGTTGCCAAGGCCCTCCTGGATTATTTCCCGGACGTTGTCGCCGATGAAAAAGCTGTTGACGGTGAAATAGTCGGCCAGTTCACGCCTCGCGTACGGCGCGTCGCCGAATGTGAGGATGCTTACAAGCTCCACGTCCGCCAGTTCCCCGTGCCGGGCGGTGAGTGCCTTCACCAGTTCCACAGGCTCCCCGCATCCGGAGCCGATGAACACCCTATGCCCCGGCTTGATCCGCGAGACCGCCTGGGCCGGCGTCTGCACCATGTCGGCGTATTTTTCGCGCCACGCAGTGTCGTAGCTTGTTTTCTTTTCGCTCATGGCTTGTGGTCCAGCGTGATGGTCATCCGGGCGTCGGCCACAACCGGTTCGCTGCCAGCCTCGCCGACGATGAACGGATTTATGTCAAGTTCGGCGATCTGGGGAAAATCTGTGGCAAGCTGGCTGATCCGTTGCAATCCGTCCGCGATTGCCGCAAGGTCCACCGGCTTTTGCCCCCGCGCCCCTTTCAACAAAGCGTACGACCGCGTACTCATCAGCATGGCCATCGCCTCGTCGGCGGTGACGGGGGCGATATAGAAGGTCACGTCCTTCATCACCTCCACGAATATTCCGCCAAGGCCGAACATCAGCATGGGGCCGAACTGCGGATCCCGCGTCATGCCGATTATCACCTCGCGCCCCCTTGTGGACATGCGCTCCACATACACACCTTCCACCATCGCCTCAGGCATGCGCCTTTTCACACGCACCATCATAAGGTCGAAAGCGTCCCGCACCGAGTCGGCGCTGGCAAGCCCCAGCCGCACCCCGCCAAACTCCGATTTATGGATGATGTCCGGCGATGCGATCTTCATCGCCACCGGATAGCCAACCCTGTCGGCAACGTCCACAGCCTCGTCCGGTGTGGCGGCCAAAAAACCTGGCGGAACGTTGAATCCGCATGCGCGCAGTATCTCCTTTGCCTTCACCTCGCCGATCTGAAGCCTTTTGAGCCTTTCGTGATGGCTGATGATCCGCTCCACCCGCCTGCGGTTCACGGGAAAGCGGGTGACTATCCTCGGCGGTCTGTGTCGCCACTGGGCGTAATCGTACATCGCCTTTAGCGCGGCCACGGCCCGCTCCGGCGAAGGATAGTCCGGCAGGTTTGCGGCGGCCAGTTCGTCCCGGCCCGGCATCACGTCTTCCCCCCCCATGAAGGAGGCGAGGATAGGCTTTGTCCCCCGTACGCACCGGGCGATGGCCAATGCCGTCTCTTTCGCCTTGGTCATGGCCTGGGGGGTGAGGATAACGATTATCGCGTCCACCGTGTCGTCGTCCTGGGCGGCGTTTAGCGCCAGGGCATAGCGCTCCGGGTCCGCGTCCCCCAGCACGTCTATGGGGTTGCCGATGCTGGCCGCGGCGGGGAGCTTGCAACTTAGCGCCTCGGCGGTGTCTATGGCCAGGGTTGTCACCTTCATCCCCGATTTTTCCACCGCGTCCGCCGCCATGATGCCCGGCCCACCCGCGTTTGTGATTATCGCCACCCGGTTCCCCCTTGGGACAGGCTGCATGGCGAACGCCGTGGAAAAATCGAATAGCGATTCGAACGTTTCGGCGCGGATAACACCCGATCTGCGGAACGCCGCGCCATACGCCATGTCCGCCCCCGCGAGACTCCCCGTGTGGGACGAGGCGGCCTTCACGCCGGCCTTTGTCGTCCCAACCTTGAGGATCACCACGGGCTTTATCCCAGCGGCCTCCTCCGCCACTTTTATGAACTCGTCACCGTTGGTGATGTTCTCCAGGTAACCCATTATCACTTTCGTGCCGTCGTCCTTGGCGAAAGCGCGCAAAAAGTCGCTCTCGTCCAGGTCCGCCTTGTTGCCGATGCTCACCATCTTCGCAAGCCCGATGTGCCGCGCGGCGGCCCAGTCCAGAATCGCGGTGCAAAGTGCGCCCGACTGGGAGATTACGGATATGGAGCCGGAAGGAGGAGTTTTTTTGGCGAAAGAAGCGTTAAGGTTGTGGTGGGTGTTGATAAGCCCCAGGCAGTTCGGCCCCATCATGCGCACGTTGGCGGCGGCGCATACGCGGGCCACCTCCTTTTCCATCTCCGCCCCGTCGCGGCCGGTCTCCTTGAATCCGGCGGTGATCACCACGATGGCCTTCGCGCCGGCCTTTATCAGGCTTTCCACCGCCGCCTTCACGGCCGGTGTCGGCACCGCGACCACCCCCATCTCCACCGGCTGGCCGTATGTCTTAAGGTCGGGGAAACATTTTACGCCAAGGATTTCACTTGCGGTGGGGTTGATGGGGACGATGGCGCCGGTGAACCCGGCCTGTATTATATTGTTTAGCGTCTCATAGCCCACCTTGCCCGGGCTTTTGGAGGCGCCGATCACCGCCACAGACTTTGGATACAAAAGCGCTTCAAGCATGCCGTCCACCACTCCTTAAAGAAGAGTTTCGTTCCCCCGGCGCTCTTTGGGCTTATGCCTGTTTTTAATATAACCCAATTTGCGGAAAATGGAGGGGCTAATTTAAATTTGACCGGCCGTTAATAAACAAACCACTTGAAAGCAGCCAGTCCGGCCAGCGCAACCACAGTAAAAATAAACGCCGCCATGTACGCAAGCATCACAGCTTTTTTGATGGTTGCGCCGGACAACTCCATCCCGCCATCGCCTATTAGCGGACTTCCATGGATCGTTCCGTCATAGCTTCGCGGTCCGCCAAGTGTTACCTCCAGCGCTCCGGCGAAGGCCGCCTCGGTCAATCCGGAATTGGGGCTTGCGTGCTTGCGGCCATCACGGAGCCATATCTTCAATGCGCCTGATGCGTCCATCTTTAATATTAACGCGGCCAGGAGAACCACCGGCGCCGTGAGCCGGGCGGGGATGTAATTGAGCGTGTCGTCCAGCCTCGCCGCCGCCCATCCGAAATTTATGTATCGCTGATCTTTGTGGCCGAACATGGAATCGAGCGTGTTGGCCGCCCGGTACGCCATCGCCGCCGCCGGGCCTCCTATCGCGGCGAAGAATATGGGCGCGGTCACCCCGTCAACAACGCTTTCCGCCACGCTTTCCACGCAGGCGCGGGATATTCCTTCTCCGCCGAGGTCTTCCGTGTCCCGCCCCACGATCATCCCCACGCGCCGCCGCGCCTCGCCGATATCATTCCCGGCCAGCGCCGCATGCACCGCCATGGCATGACCGGAAAGGTCTTTTAGCGCGATGGACTGATAGATGATTATCACCTGTGCGGCAAAGCCGAGATAAATCGAGATTCTGGAAAGCGCCTCCACCGTTGCCCACGCAATCGCTCCGGTGCCTCCCACAATGATGACGGTGGCGAGGATTCCGGCGATCCGTTCATTGTTTATGGACTTGCGCAGTAACGTTTCGGCCCGAGCCGCCGCCGATCCGATGAGCCGCACCGGATGCGGAATATTTTCAGGGTCGCCCAGGGCAAGGTCCAGCAATACTGCGCCGATGAGCGCAAGCCCGCCCGTCACCTGATCGCATCCTCAAGCGCCGCCACGAGCTTTGCGTTCTCCTTCTCACCGCGCACCGCCACGCGGAAATAGCGGGAGCCAAGCCCCCGGAAATTATCGCACCGCCGGATGGCCGCCCCTTTTTTCAACATGCGCGAATAAAGCGCATGGCAATCAAGCCCGTCAACGTTTATCCTGGCCAGGATGAAGTTTGCGGCGGGCGGAAAAACGGTGAACGCGCCGATTGGGCCGATATTTTTTATAAGCTCGTCCCGCCTTTCACGGACGAATTTTTGCGACGCGGCCACGTAGCCGTCGTCCATTACAGCTCTGGCGGCGGCGGCCTGGGCAAAGGTGTTCATTGACCATGGCGGAATGTGGTCGCGTATCGCCGAGGCGATCTTTTCATCGGCGACAAGGTATCCCGCGCGCAGGCCGGGGATGCAGAAAAGTTTTGTAAGCGACACCACCACGATCACGTTGCCCGGCCGGCGTATGGCCAGCGAGTCAAACCCCTCCACGAATCCGCCGAAGGACTCGTCCACCACAAAAGCCGACGAAGGGGATGAAAGCGCCAGTTCTCTTAATTCGTCCCCGCCCATCACGTGGCCTGTGGGATTGTTCGGCCTGCCGATGAACACGATATCGCCATCGCGAATCGTTCTTCGCAACGCATCTGCGTGAATCGCAAAACTGTCCGCTTCGCGGCATTCGACGGTCTCCACCTCCATTCGCGCCAGCAGGCAGGCCTTTTCGTAATCGGTGTATGAGGGGACCGGTATCACTCCCCTTTTGACCCGCAACGCGGCGGGTATGGCGCGTAAAAGTTCCGTGGCTCCATTGCCGGGCACAATATTACTCTCCGGCTCGCCGGTCTTTTGCGACACAGCGCGGACGAATCCGGAAGCGCCCGGGTCTGGATATTTTGTGATGTCGCCGTAAACGTCGTCGAGCAGCGGTTTTAACCACGACGGCGGCCCAAGCGGATTGAGGTTGGCCGAAAAATCGGTGATTTCGCCCGGCTTAAGGCCGGACTCTTCCGCGTATCGCCCTGTGTCCCCCCCGTGGTAAAAAAGGCCGCCGTTCATATCGCCGCCGTCAAAAGCAACAGCGAGACGGTCTCGGTCATTTCGCAAAGGGCGCCGTATGTGTCCCCCGTCATTCCGCCGATCTTGCGGCGGCAATAAGCGCCGAAAGCGAAGAATGTAAATGTGACGCCGATCACCCAGGCAATCCCGGTGATCCCGGCCATGACGGCTCCAGCGGCGGCCATTATAGCCCACCACAACACCGAGCCTCGCGTATTGACGCCCGGCGCAAAAACGTTTCCAAGCCCATTGGCGCCGGACACATATGGATATATGGAAATCGCCGCCAGCATGGCGATGCGGCCCGCGAAAGGAGTCAAAATCAGCGCCGCGCACGTCACGTCCGGCTTAAGCGAGGCGATGGAGGCCGATTTTAGCGCCACCACGCTTGCCACCGCGAACACCCCCATGGCCCCGGTCCTGCTGTCTTTCATGATCTCAAAAATGCGTTCCCGGGCGGCGCCGCTCAGGAAGCCGTCCGCCGTGTCCGCAAGGCCGTCCATGTGCAGCCCGCCGGATACCCACGACATGGCGATCGCCGTGATCACCGCCGCCGGCAGTGGAGCGAAAAGGTGGATGGCGCCGTAGTTGATCCCGATCAACAGGACTCCTATTAAAAGGCCCACGGCGGGGAAATGGATGGCGCACCCGGCCATATACTTCGTCTCCCCACGAAGGGATTCCGGAACGGGTAACGCCGTCAGAAAGGCCAGCGCGGCCATGAAGCGCTTCATTTGTCCGAACGGGAAACACCGGCGGACTCGAACGTGGCCACTTCGTTGAGCACCCTGTGGGCCGCTTCCACGATGCACATGGCGATGGCCGCGCCGCTCCCTTCGCCTAGCCGCATGTTAAGGTCCAGGTGCGCCCGCAAGCCAAGATTGTCGAGCATGACCTTGTGCCCCGGCTCCACGCTAAGGTGCGCCGCGATCATGTAGTCCGCCGCGTCCTTGCATATCGCCTTGGCCACCAGCGCCGCCGCCGTGGAAATGAATCCGTCCACCACCACCGGCTTGCGAAGCGACGCGGCGCCAAGGATCAGCCCGGCCAGCCCGCCGATTTCAAATCCGCCAACCTTCGCCAGCACGTCCAGCCCGTCGGCCGGGTTTGGCCTGTTCACCGCCAGCGCTTTTTCCACGACGCCGACTTTGCGCCTCCGCTGGGCGTCGTCAATGCCGGTCCCGCGCCCGGTGACTTCATCGGGGGATTTGCCGGTGATGGCGGAGACTATGGCCGAGCTTGGGGTGGTGTTGCCGATCCCCATGTCTCCCGTGCCAAAAACGTCGGTGGAATCCGCCAGGGAAAGCGCTGTCTCTATCCCTGCGGTGACTGCGGCCTGCGCCTCTTCCCGGCTCATGGCGGGGCCGGAGGCTATGTTGGACGAGCCTTTGCGTATCTTTTTGACGATAAATTTTACCCCGTCGGCCATGGCGGAAAGGTCAGAGTCCACCCCCATGTCCACCACCACCACCCGCGCTCCGCTCACCCGCGCCAACGCGTTTACCCCAGCGCCCCCCGCGATGAAATTTGCCACCATCTGGGCGGTGACGTCCTTGGGATACAGGCTCACCCCCTCGGCGGCGACGCCGTGGTCCCCCGCCATCACCACGATTGTTTTCCGGGCCACGTCAAACTTCATGTCCCCGGCCATCCCGGCGAGTGATTCGGCCAGGTCCATAATCCTGCCCAACGCCCATTGGGGCATGGTAAGGCTCATAAGCCTGGCGCGCGCGTTCTCCCGCGCCTTTGCGCTTGCCGGTTTGATGGCGGAGACGGTCTTTTCTATCAGGTTCATCACGATCCTCCATTTTTAAGTGACAGCGGAATGCCGCTTATTAACATATAGACTCCATCCGCCATGGCGGCCGTCTGCTGGTTCGCCCTGCCCAGCAGGTCGCGATACGACCGCCCCATGGCGTTGTCCGGCACGATTCCCAATCCCACCTCGTTTGTGACAAAAATAAAATCGGCGCCCGATGCTTTTGCCTGATTTAAGAATTCGAGGGCCGCCGACGCGATATCGTTTTCCTTCACGCCGTCATGGGCCAGCATCATGTTGCTCACCCACAGCGAAAGACAATCCACTATCGCCACGCATCCGGCAGGGACGCTTTCTATGGCTCCGGCAAGGTCGAGCGGCTCCTCGATCACCGTAAAACCTTTCCCCTCCCGTTTCTTCATATGCAGCGCGATCCGCTCCGCCATCTCCCCGTCGAGAGCCTGCGCCGTGGCGATAAAATAACGCGCCCGGCCGCTTTTCTCGGCGAGGTTCTGGGCGAATGCGCTTTTGCCGCTGCGGCATCCACCTGTCACCAGAGTCAGCTTTCCCATTTTCCATTCCCCACAAGAGCCGTCAGCACTCCTTTGCCATTGTGCGTTTCCACCACAGCCCGCCCCCCCGGCGGCACATAAAACGCGGAATACTTGCTGTATTCCAGCCCAAGCATGTGGCATAGCATGTACCGGATCACCCCGCCGTGGGTGAACACCGCAACGCAACCGCCGTCCGCCCGATTGATAATTTCCGCCGAAGCAGACTCCACCCTGGCGCAAAAATCGCGCAGCCGCTCGCCGTTGGGAAAAGTAAAGTCCATGCCGCCGGATTTCAGGGAGGAATAGCTTTCCGGGAACATTCTTTCAATTTCATCCGGCGCGAGGTTTTCCCAATCGCCAAAGTCCGCCTCCGCCAGGCTCTCCATCACCTTCACGGGCAGGCCGGTCAAAGCGGCCGTGGCAAGGGCGGTGCTGTGGGCGCGTTTTAAGGGGCTTGAGAAAATGGCGGAAGGTTTTTCGGGGATGAGATCTTTGGCCACCGTCTCCGCCTGCCTGATCCCATCGGGATCGAGCGGAATGTCCGAAACGCCGCAGAATCTCCCCTCGGCGGCGCATTTGGTGGAGCCGTGGCGGACTAAAATGATCTTGCCGGAACCGGTCATGCGGATTTCATCCGGCCAAACCGGGACGGAATGGAACAAACGCGCGTCATAACAATCCTCCATAGACAAATCAAGCCCATGGAGGGAGACTGCACCCGGTTTTCTTGGCCACCCTCGGCAGAAGCGTTCCGGCCCTTTCCCGGGGCCCAACTCTTCCTTCCAGCGTGGCAGGTCTTCTGGCTTGTGGATCGTCCTACCAGCTTCGCCTTCCCATCCCACTTATGGGGAAAGTGGCAAAAATGAAGCTTTCGTACCCACTTACAGCGGCGGGACCGCGGCCGGTTTTCACGGCCTTCCCTTTTCATCCCCCGCGGGGGAACCTTCGCCGGTGGATGGAGTATATATACAACCTGTGGTTGATTTCAAGATGGAAAGATTTAAAAGAGTGGCGTTAGGCAAAAGGAAAAGGG
Source organism: Nitrospinota bacterium (assembly GCA_016235255.1). Classification (NCBI taxonomy): domain Bacteria; kingdom Pseudomonadati; phylum Nitrospinota; species Nitrospinota bacterium. The sequence continues at coordinate 40,495 of JACRLM010000040.1, forward strand.
AAACAGCCTGCCCTTCGCTTGCTGGCTCCGGGTTTGAATAATTATCTATAAGCGTCTTTACGATGTTTTACGATCATTATCCTGACTATTTTTCGCGGCTCGTCTATTTCGTAGATCACGCGGTAATCGCCAATCCTGATGCGTCAATCGTGCGTTGAGTCTGATATTTTCCGGCAGCCTGAAGGGTGGGGGTCTTCGGAAAGCGCCTTGATGCGTTTAACTATTTTTTTATAATCTGGAGCTGAAAGCCGTCTTAAATCCTTTTCAGCCGACTTTTCAATCCAGATTTCATGCACAAGGAGGGCCTTCCTTCAGAAAATCGTCCAGTTTCCTGAATTTTTGCGGGCGTTTCCTGATTTTTTCCAGCGTCTTTATGTCTTCGCTGTCCTCCAAACGCTCCAGAATTTCTCGGTACTCGTCTATGTCGATTATCACGGCCGCCGGTTCACCGTTCCGCAAAACCACTTCAGGGGCGATTTTCTTCTTGCGTAACACTTTCATCCATATATCTCCATTGCCTGATCCGGATTATACAATATCGATGCATTCTTGTCCTCCGGGCTCCCGCCCGCCTAAAATTACCGTTGAAGACGGGGCTGATAGGATTCATAATGCTCTTTTCTTCAAAGAGGATGTGGATGCTCGGGTCGCTTATAAGAAAAGTGTTCGGGTCGAGAAACGACCGCGAATTGAAAAGGATACAGGCCTACGTGGACGCGGTGAACTCCCACGAGGGGGCCACAAAGGCCCTTTCGGACGACCAGCTTCGCGCAAAGACCGCCGAGTTCAAGGAGAGGATCGCCAACGGCGCCACGCTCGATGACCTGCTGCCGGAAGCTTTCGCTGTCGTGCGGGAGGCCGGGTGGCGCGTTCTGAACATGCGCCATTTCGACGTGCAGATAATCGGCGGCGTGGCCCTGCACGAAGGGAAGATCGCCGAGATGCGCACCGGCGAAGGCAAGACCCTTGTGGCCACGTGCCCGGTGTACTTGAACGCCCTGTCCGGACGCGGCGCCCACGTCATCACCGTCAACGACTACCTTGCCCGGCGCGACAGCGAATGGATGGGCAAGATATACAACTTCCTTGGCATGTCCGTCGGCGTGATCCAGCACGGGCTGGACGACGAGGAGCGCAAGGCGGCCTACGGGTGCGACATCACCTATGGGACCAACAACGAGTTCGGGTTCGACTACCTTCGCGACAACATGAAATTCTCCCTGGACAACTGTGTCCAGCGGGAGCTTAACTACGCGATCGTGGACGAGGTGGACAGCATACTCATAGACGAGGCGCGCACCCCGCTTATCATCTCCGGCCAGGCGGAGGAGTCCACCGACAAGTATTACACCATAAACAGGATCATCCCCAACCTCCTGAAAAAGGAGGTCTACTACACAATTGATGAAAAGGCGCGGCAGGTGATGCTCACGGAAGAGGGTATCGCCGTGGCGGAAAAATCGCTGGGGGTGGGCAACCTTTACGACCCGGAAAACGTTGAGGTGCTCCATCACGTGCAGCAAGGGTTGCGCGCCCACACGCTGTTCAAGCTGGACGTGGACTACGTTGTCAAGGACGGCAAGGTGGTGATAGTGGACGAGTTCACCGGAAGGCTCATGCCGGGCCGCAGGTGGAGCGACGGGCTGCACCAGGCCATAGAGGCCAAAGAAGGGGTGGAGATCGAGAACGAGAACCAGACCCTTGCCACCATAACGTTCCAGAACTTTTTCCGGTTATACAACAACCTTTCCGGCATGACCGGCACTGCGGACACCGAGGCGGCGGAATTCGCCGGCACATACAATATAGAAGTGCTGATTATCCCCACCAACCGCGACATGGTTCGCAACGACCTGGCCGACCAGATTTACGCCACCTCCAAGGAAAAATACGACGCAATAGTCAATCAGATCGCCGAGCTGCACAAGGAAGGGCAGCCGGTGCTGGTGGGCACCATCTCCATCGAAAAATCCGAGCATATCTCCAACATGCTAAAGCGCATGGGGGTCCGCCACAATGTGCTAAACGCCAAGCAGCACGAGCGCGAGGCGGAGATCGTGGCCCAGGCGGGAAGGCTTGGGGCCGTGACCATCGCCACGAACATGGCCGGGCGCGGCACGGACATCATTCTGGGGGGCAACCCGGACATGATGTTAAAGGCGCGCGGCATTCTGGAAGATGACGAAGGTTATGAAACGTCGCTTGCGGAAATACGCGGAATCTGCGCCGAGGAACACAAGGAAGTGGTCAAAGCCGGCGGACTGCATATCATCGGCACGGAGAGGCACGAGTCCCGCCGGATAGACAACCAGCTGCGCGGCCGCGCCGGACGGCAGGGGGACCCGGGGGCGTCCCGGTTCTACCTGTCGCTGGAGGACGACCTTATGCGCATATTCGCCTCCGACCGGGTGGCGGGCCTTATGAAAATGGGGATGGAGGAGGGCGAGCCCATCGAGCACAAGCTTGTCACCCGCGCCATAGAGAACGCCCAGCGCAAGGTGGAGGCGCACAACTTCGATATACGCAAGCACCTGCTCGAATACGACGACGTTATGAACAAGCAGCGCGAAGGGATATACGACCAGCGCCGCACGATCCTTTCCGGCGAGGGGCTTTTCGAGACGATACTGGACATGGGCAGGCAGGTGCTCGACGACGACATGGCCGCCCATACCCCCGAGGCCGCCCAGCCTGAAGATTGGGACTTTGCGGGGTTAAAAGACGCTTTGCTCCGCCATTTCGGAACGGAGATAACGGTGGACGAGGGAAACAACGTAACAGTGGCCGGCCAAAGGTTCGATTTCGCCACTGTCACTTTCCCCCCATTGCACGAGGCGCTGGAGAAGGAAGTTGTGACCAGGATGGAAGCGCGCCGGACACAGATGGGGGACGAAGGCTGGATGCAGATCGTCAAATACATCACCCTTAACATAGTGGACAACAACTGGCGGGACCATCTTTTGAACATGGACCACCTCAAGGAAGGGATCGGGCTTCGCGGCTACGCCTCCAAGAATCCCCTCAACGAATACAAGAAAGAGGGGATGGAACTTTTCATGGAGATGATAGACCGAATCCGGGAGGACAGCGTGGCCGCCCTGTGCCATGTGCGGGTGCAGACCCAGGAGGAGGCCCGGCATGAGCAGAGGCTGGTCCACCGCGCCGAACGGCGACGGGTGATCGAAAGTCACGGCCAGCCGGAGGAGCACAAACAGGAGACGGTGAAACGCAGCGCCAAAAAAGTTGGCCGCAACGATCCATGCCCCTGCGGGTCCGGCAAGAAATACAAGAAGTGCCACGGCGCGAACGAGTGAACGCCCACGCTGACGAAAACCTGTTAAAATCAGAGCATGGATAAAATTGAACTGGACATACCGCTTGAAAACATCGCCGATATCTGTAAACGGCACGATGTGTCCGAGCTGTCCGTTTTCGGCTCCTCGGTGACAGGTGGATATGGCGAGGATTCCGACGTGGATTTGCTTGTGCAGTTTGTTCCGGAATCCAGGATCGGTTTTATCGAGTTTTCAAAGATAGGCAGGGAGCTTTCCGAGGCCATTGGCCGGAAGGTGGACCTCGTCCCGAAAAACGGCCTTAAACCGGCGGTGCGTGAAGATGTCCTGGCCCACGCCAAAGTCATCTATGCGCGGTAACCGCCTTTACCTCGACGACATCATCCAGGGCGCCGGCGATATTGAAAGATTCATCAAGGGAAAAGGCGAAAGCGCTTTTCTCGCGGATGAAATATTAATGAGCGCCGTCCTTCAAAAACTGATAGTGATAGGTGAAGCGGCTGCAAGGGTGTCCACCACACTCAAACAACGCAGCCCCGGCGTTGAATGGGAGGACATAATCGCATTCAGGAATATCGCCGTTCACGCTTATTTCGCGGTTGATTGGAGAATCGTATGGAACGCCGCGGCGCTTGACGCTCCCGATTTGAAACGGAAGGTCGGAAAAATCGTTTAATTCCCGTAAGTAAAGGCCGCCTGAAAGACTGTTCAAATCGGCCATTATCATTGAAAACTCAAAATGTTCATTTTGCGCTGACCAAAAAAAACGCCGCCAGCCTTTTCAGACTGGCGGCGCGGGTAACGCCGGAAAAGGTTGTTACTGGAGGATGGACAGCCTCAGGTCGCTCACTGTGATGCCTCCGCTCACGCCCCAGGAGTAGCCCGGGAAAGCGCCGTTGCCCACATGGATGTAATCGGCGCCATAGAAGTCGCCGTGGGTGGAAATCCAGCCATCGTAGATATTCACATCGGTGGCCGAATCGTAAATTTTCACGCCCACGATCCCGTCGCCCCAACTGACTTCAAACCTGTAGACCGTGCCGCCGTTCCACTCGATGAACGTCTGCCGGTCCTGCTCTTCGCAGCCGCGCGCCCCGTTGGCCAGGGTGGTGGAGCAAGAGCCGTCGAACCTTTGGGTTATTATGCGCTCCTCGCTGGCGCCGCCGGCCCACATCGCGTACTGGAAGTTGGCTTCGTTGTTGCCGTTGCCCAGCATCTTGCCGAAGATGAGCCACATCATGTCACCAGGCAGCCTGCTGTCATCCAGGCCGACGACCTTGAAGGATATCCTGCCTTTAAGAAAGTTCGGTGCGCCGGAAAGGTCGAAGTTGTAATAATCCCCGCCGTTGGCGTAGGTGTACGGGCCGCAGTCCGCGCCGGTGGTCCACGCCGCGTTGTCGTGCGCGGCCACGCATTCCGTCGGCGCTGGTTCCGGAGTTGTCGTAGTGTCCGTGCTGGCGCTGGACGACGAGTCGGTAGATCCGCCTGCGGACGACGAACCGCCGGAAGTGGACCCGCAAGACGCGGTGAACACGGCCGAAGCCACCAATAACACTGCTACTGTGATTCTTTTCATCATGTCCATCTGCACAATCCGCCTTACATTAAAAAGTGAATGGAAAATACCAGACCTCCGGACCGGACGGCTGGCGCACACCCGCGCAATTTGAATGCAAAAAATATCCATTCATTTTAAATGCGCCCCGGATAAATGCAAGCAAAATATTGGCGCCTGTAGAGAGCACATAAACTGTCCGGGTCTGTAGCACATAAACTGTCCGGTTCTATGGTGTATCCAGGAGGAAACGCCATGAAGCGGACAGAGTGGTTACAGGAGACTCGGAAGATGAGGTTTTTAGAGGCGTTAACGGA